>CAININ010000216.1 GCA_903849265.1 uncultured Acidimicrobiaceae bacterium | reverse complement strand
CGCAGACTTCACGCCTTCGGTCGACATCCGTCGGGCCGAAAGCCGCTTCGCCACCGACTTCGGATGGCTGGACTCGAAGCACTCCTTCGCCTTCGGCCACCACCGGAGCCGCACCAACGTTCATCACGGGCTCCTCTTGGTTAATAACGACGATCGAGTGTCCGCCGGCTCGGGGTTCGAGACCCATCCCCATCGCGACATGGAGATCATCACCTGGGTGCTCGGCGGATCCCTCGTCCATCAGGACTCGATGGGCAACAACGGGATCATCTATCCGGGCTTGGCGCAGCGGATGAGCGCGGGCACCGGCATCCGACACTCCGAGAAGAACGACTCCTGGAACGTCGCCGGCGACGTCCACGAGACCCCGGTGCACTTCATCCAGATGTGGGTCGTGCCCGACGAACAGGGGATTACGCCGGGCTACGAGCAGAACGAGATCGAGCCGGAGCGCCTGGCTTCCGGGCTGGTCACGGTGGCATCGGGCATGGCCGAGCACGCCGACCAGACCGCAGTGCGAATCGCCAACCGCTACGCCGCGCTGCACGCCTCCCGCCTCAGCCCCGGCCAGTCCGTGACGCTGCCCGATGCGCCGTTCCTCCACCTGTTCGTCCCCCGGGGATCCGTGACGCTCGAGGATGCCGGCGAGCTGGCCGAAGGCGACAGTGTCCGGTTCACGGCAACCGGCGGCCACCAGGTCACCGGCGTGAGCGATGCCGAGATCCTGGTGTGGGAGATGCACGCCGACGTTGCGGTCTGAACGACAGCCGTGGTGATCAAGACAACGCCACGTGCTGGACTTGAAGACAGCGGGGATCTGATCGCCGGGCGATGCCCTGAACGGCACCCAGCGAATCTGCCAACACCGACTATAGTCGACATATGTTGACTATAGTTGACATTCACATAGAATACGCAGTATGGAACTGAGTCATCCCCTCCGGGTCGTCACCCCCACCCTCGATGGGGACATCTTGCGGGTCCTCGCGCTGGCCGATGCCGAATTCACCCCGCCTGCGATCCACAGACTCATCGGCGAACACTCCGTCGACGGAATCCGTAAGAGCCTCGACAGACTCGTCTCCCAAGGCATCGTCCTCCAGCGCCAGGCGGGGAGGTCATCCCTTTGTCAACTGAACCGCGATCACCTCGCCGCCTCGGCCGTGATCGAACTCGCCCAGATGAAGGATGAACTTCTGAGGCGCCTCCGGGCGGAACTCGACGGATGGATGACCCATTCCGCGTATGCCGCATTGTTCGGTTCCGCCGCCCGGACAGACATGCGGGCCGACAGCGATATCGATCTCTTCGTGGTCCGTTCCGCCACCACCGAATCTGGTGATGGTCGGTGGGTGGATCAGTTGGATCAGTTGAGCGACACGGTCCTCGGATGGACGGGCAACCACCTGAACGTCCTCGAACTCGGCGAACATGGGGTAGTCGAGGGGATTCGACAGATGGACCCGGTGCTGATCGAACTGGCCAGAGACGGCATCCGGGTGCAAGGACCAGCCAACTATCTGAGTGAGAGCCCTTCGAGGGCATCAGTCTGATGTCGAAAACCTCGGGCAAGACGCAGCCCTGTGACCAACGGGTCCGGGCCGGCCGTCTTGCGAAGGCTCGGCAGTTCCAGGGTGCTGCCGAGATGATCGCAACGCTGACGTCAGGCGGAGTGGACGTCGAAGATGCCTACGTCACCATGTGCGTCCATGCAGGCATTGCCGCAGCCGATGTCATCTGCTGCGCGCGCCTCGGCGAGCACAGCCGAGGCCACGATCACAACGAGGCAGTCGATCTGCTGGCAACGGTGGACAAGAAGATGGCGAGCCACCTGAACACGTTGCTGAGGATGAAGACTCGATCGGGCTACTCGGCGGTCGCCTCTTCAACGGGTGAGCTCAAGCAAGCTGGCCGTGCAGCGGGCGCCCTGGTCGAGTACGCCTCTGACGTCCATTGAACGACGACGGCCCCCTTGACAACACCTGTCGTGACCTGGGCCCCGGTGCTTACGGGTGAAGTATGTCCCAAGAGGGTTGGCGTTGACCCCGCTCACGCGTTCACTCGGCGGTGACCCGATACCGTGCAGCCATGACGCTCACCATCGGAATCCTCGGGGCCGCTCGGATCGCGCCGGCCGCTTGTATCCGGCCAGCGAAGTCCACTGAGG
>CAININ010000215.1 GCA_903849265.1 uncultured Acidimicrobiaceae bacterium | reverse complement strand
CCGATCGACCGACCGCCACATCTCCTTGCGGGTGCGCGTCGAGGACCACTGTCCGAGCACGTCGGGTGTCGCCAACTCCCCCGACCGGTTCCACCGGTTTGATGCGGCGGCATCCCATACCGCGGTGGCGCCGATCACGGCACCGTGCGAACGAAACGCCAGCAGCCTCTTCCGAGCGAACCGCCACAACAGGAACCCGCCGGTCAGCACAGCCAGCGACACCAGGCCAGCCAGCATGACCACACCGAGGAAGAGCGACTCCAAGACCGAAGCGACCATGCGCACATCTTAGAACCGACCGGGCCCGAGCGGGCATCCCCCATCACCCTGCCCAGGTCCTTGCCCCGCCCGGCCGTCCGTCTCCGAACAGATCGCTCGTGGCCCCTGGTCAGACCTGAGGTTCGAGCAGGAAGTCTTCGATCCGACCGAGGGTCTCCTCGGTCACTCCGGCACCGACCGCCCAGGCACGGGCCCCACCGAACTGGGAAGTCAGCCCGTCCAGAAAGCCCTCCATGGTCGATGCCTCGACACTGAATCGCGACGGCGGCACCTTGGCCATGCGCTCGGCGAACTCAGGGTCGGCGAGCCAGCGCTCCATGATGAAGCTGATCCTCTCGGCCGTGATCACGTAGTCGGCGACGATCACCTCGCGGTCGACGCCGAGGATCTCGAGGATCAACGCGGCCAGGACACCGGTGCGGTCTTTGCCCGCCGCACAGTGGAAGACCAGCGGGTAGCGGCTCCCGTCACCCAGCATGGTGAGCACCTCGACCAGTGAGTCCCGTCCCACCTCGAGGTACCAGAGGTAGCGCTCGGCCAGATCGTCGCCGGGCGGTGCCGGCGCAGCCAAGGACTCGGCATCGGCAGTCACGGTGCCTCGGACTCCCTCTTGGACGACCGCCAGGTGATGGAACGCCACCGACTCCGGCTCCAAGGGTCCTCGACCCGTTCGGGCCAGTTCGCGCTCGGTGCGCAGGTCCACCACCGTCTGCAAGCCCATCTGACGCAGCTTCCCAACATCGTCGGCAGTGAGCTCATGGAGCGCGTCGCTGCGGAACAGCCTGCCCCGGCGGGTATGCATGCCTCCGAGCCCGGGGTATCCCCCGAGGTCCCGGAAGTTGAAGGATCCCTCGAGGGGGACCAAGCGTGATTCGGCGTCCATCCGGATATCATGGCTGGTGATCGGACCTCTTGCTCTCACGCCCTCGCCAGATGGGGGACAATAGAGGTGTCATCCGTCGAGGATCGCCGCCAGAACCGCTGGCGATCCACCACTTCCCCCCGTGGTCGACCGACGCCAGCATCATCACCTCCCCCGCAGTCGAACAGGAGCCGTTCTTCCATGAAGTCCCTCGCCACCTGGTGCGTCCGACACCGACTCGTCGTCGTCCTGCTGTGGGTCGCCGCCCTCGTCGGCATGACGCTCCTCTCTCAAGGAGTAGGCACCGCCTACTCCAACAGCTTCTCCCTCCCGAACACCGAGTCGACCCAGGCACTGAACCTCCTGCAGGCCGCCGCCCCTCGCTTGGCCGGCGACCAGGAGCGGATCGTCTTCCACACCACCGACGGCACCCCGGTGACCGACCCAGCCGTCGAAGCGACGATCAACACGATGATCACCAAGGTCCAGGCGCTCCCCCACATCACAACGGTGGAGAGCCCCTATTCGCCCCTCGGCGCCCACCAGATCAGCGCCGACAAGCAGACCGCGTTCATCAACGTCACCTTCGACGTGCAGGGCCAGAACGTGTCGACCCAGCAGTCCAAGGACTTCGTGAACGCCGCCCTGACCGCGCAGAGCAAGACCTTGCAGGTGGCGGTGTCAGGCCAGATCGCCGAACAGGCCGACCGCCAGTCGTTCGGCGGCACCGGACTCGGGGTGCTCCTTGCCGGGGTCGTGCTGCTGCTTGTGTTCGGATCGATCTTCGCCATGG
>CAININ010000214.1 GCA_903849265.1 uncultured Acidimicrobiaceae bacterium | reverse complement strand
CGGTAGAAACGGACCTCGTTCAGGTACATTGCCGCCGGGGCCCTCGGTGATGCGAGCATCGTCTTGAGGATGAGCCTGCGGGGCAGTCCCTGGCCCGTACCTGGCACGTAGGTCAGGTCGATGACGACCCGGTCCGCGGTGGAGGCCAACCCGTCGCCGCAGAGCTTGGTCGCTACGATGTCCACCTCCTCGACAATGACCCCCGGTACGCGGATGGCCAGAGCCGCGCTCAGTACTTCGGGTGTGAGGCTCGCCACCTCGGACGGGAACACCATCAGAGAGGGCATGTCGGCATCGGAGTCGGTCATCGGGCAGACCCGTCGGAGGACCCGTCGGTGGTCAAGAACATCGGAGCCGCTCCGGCCGCCTGGCGACGGAGCGCGGCAAGGGTCGTCGCGAAGCTTTCAGGGTCAGCCAGGGCGCTGATCTGGGCGAGCCCGAGGGCGAAGGCGATCCAGAACCACATCGGCTCCTCGCCGGTGCTGCCTGCAGCAGAGGGCTGGGACCGGATGGCCAGGTCCCGCAGCACGTCGACAATTGGGAACGGCGACCCTCGCTGGAAGGTCTCGCGGAGTTGCGGATGACGGCGCACTTCGACGTACATCGAAGCCAGGAATCCCACGTAACTCGGATCTGCGGCATGGAGCCCCTCGATAGCCCCGAAAAGAGCGCCGGGCAACGGTGGCCCTGTCGGCTCCTCTCGTACCGAGCGGTCAAGCTCGGCGATGAGCAGGTCCTGAACGTCGATGAAGACAGCGCTGAACATGAGGGCCTTGGAACCGAAATGGTTGTAGATCGCCGTATGGGCCAGTCCGGCATCGGCGGCGACCGCCCGGTTTGACGTGGCCGTGTAGCCGTGGGCGGCGAAGAGGCGCCGTGCCGAGGAGAGCATTGCCGCCACGGTGTCATCGGTAGAGGTATGAGCTGGGCGACCGCGACGCCCCGGGACGTCCCCACCCCGGGTGACGGTGTCCGTCACGACTTCACCGTGTGCACGTCGGTGGTCACTGGTTCCGGAACGCTGTCTCGACCTGGTGGGCCAGTTCGTTTAACGACGATCCGCCGTCGGCCTCGACGACCAGTCGTCCGAGGGTTCCGCTGAAGGAGACCAGGGGGTCGTAGCCGTCGCAGACGGGCAGGGGCCGACCGAATCCTGCCAGCAACGATGCGGAGGAGTTCGGTGTCCACAGACCCGGCCAGGGATGCTCGAGGCGGGCGTCGGCAACCCGTTCCCCATCGGCAACGAAGGCCAGGTCCACGCCGCCGCCCGAACGGCGTCCCACGATCTGCAGATCGCTCGTTCCGACCGGGAGCGCCACCGACATCTTCGTGACGTACTCGCTTACGAAACTGCAGGCGAAGGTCAGCGTGCCCTCCTTTGCGAACCACACCCATCCGCCGTTGTAGTCGCCCTGTTCGGCGAGGACGCCCACAGCATCAGCGCCGAGCGGTTCATCGAGCTGTGCGGTGATGGTGAACCCCCGGGACAGCACGGGCACGTTGTCCTCGAACACCCGCTCCCCGGGTCGGAGTTCGACACGGGCGGCACCGGTGGGCCAGGGGAGGAAGAGGTGGGAGATACGGTCCATCACGCCATCACTCAGGGGCAGGACTTCGTTGCGCTCGGCCTCCTCGTACCAGCGGGCCACGAGGTGATCCCGGATCTCGGGATACTGCTCGGCGACATCGTGGTTCTCGGCGAAATCGTTGCGTGTGTCGAACAGGTGCCAGTGGTCGTTCTCGAAGTCGCTACTGCCCGCGATGAGCTCACGTTCGGCGTGGGTGAGCTGGTTGATGTGGTCTGTGACGACTTTCCAGCCGTCCTCGTACATGGCCCGGCTTCCCCAGCACTCGTAGTACTGGCTGGCGCGTGGATCGGGCACGTCGGGTGAGGCCAGCATCGGTCGCAACGTCACGCCGTCGAAGCTCATCTGCTCGGCGCCGGCGATCGTTACCGGTGCCTCGAGGTCAACAAGGTCGAGGACGGTCGGCAGGACGTCGACGGCATGGCAGTACTGGTTGCGGATCTCACCGGCGGCGGCGAGACCGGCCGGCCACGAGATGATAAACGGGTCGCGGATCCCGCCTTCGAACGTGTAGCGCTTGAACCGTCGCGCTGGCGTATTCCCGGCCTCCGCCCACCCCCATGGATAGTGGTTGTAGGCACGCGGCCCACCGAGCTCGTCGATCAGCGCCAGGTTCAGTTCGACGTCCTCGTCACGGCCCTGGGCGAATCGGAACTCGCTGACCGACCCGTGCGGCCCGGCCTCGCCCGATGCCCCGTTGTCCGACATCAGCATGACGATGGTGTTCTCTCGTGCACCGAGATCGTCGAGTGCGGCGAGGACCCGGCCGATCTGGGCGTCGGCGTGGGTCAGGAACCCGGCGTAGATCTCCATCATGCGGGCATAGAGCCGGCGATGGTCGGCTCCCAAACTTGCCCAGTTGGGCACATGCTCCGACGGGGACGGGAGCACGGTGTCCGGGGGGACGATGCCTAGGCGGATCTGCCGTTCGAGCGTCTGGCTCCGCCAGTCGTCCCACCCGGCGTCGAACTGTCCGCGGTAGGGGTCGCTCCATTCGGGTGTCACGTGATGGGGGGCGTGGGTGGCGCCGAGCGCCAGCCACAGGAGGAACGGTCGTGCCGGCTGGTTGCGGTGCAGCTCGCGCAGCCGGGTGACGGCCTCGTCGGCAAGGTCCTCACTCAGGTGGTAGCCCTGGTCCGGAGTCCGGGGAGGGTCCACGTAGCTGTTGTCCCTGACGAGCTCAGGCGCCCAGTGGTTCGCATCGCCACCGAGGAAGCCGTAGTAGTGCTCGAAGCCCTTGCCGAGGGGCCAGTTGCCGAAGGGGCCTGACGGTGACCGCTGGTCGCGGGGGGTGAGGTGCCACTTGCCGACAGCGAAGGTGGCATAGCCGTCTTCCGCCAGGATCTGTGCGAGCGTCCCCGCCTCGTTCGGGATGCGCCCGGTGTACCCGGGGAAGTTCATCGGGAGGTCCGGAAGCATGCCGACACCCACCCGGTGATGGTTGCGTCCGGTCAGCAGGCAGGCCCGGGTGGGCGAGCACACCGCCGTGGTGTGGAAGTTGGTGAGCCGGACGCCCTGCGATGCAAGGCCGTCGATGGACGGCGTGGCGATGTCGGATCCGTAGCAACCCAACTGGGCGAACCCCGTGTCGTCGAGGACGATCACAACGACATTGGGGGCACCCTTCCGGTACGGCTTGCCGGGTGAGGAGGAGGTGGACCCAGCGGCGGTCAGGGCGATCCCTGCACGACCACCGCCCGCCTGCTGTTCCGGTGATCGACTGGGCGAACGGGCTGTCACACCGCCAGAGTATCACTCGATACTTTTCAGGGCGGGAGGCCCCTACCTGGAGTCGCGAATTGAGAACGCGGCCGATCAGGCGCAACGACAACGCAATGCCCATTCTCGATTAGGTGAAGGCCACCGATCCTGACGTCCCAATCAATTGGGTCGCAGCATTGGGGAGTGGCGCCCGGTGCGATCCCCATAACGTGACTCATCGCGACGGATTCAGGGCTCCACTTACTACCCATGATGGATGGGCCACTGTTCTCGCGAGGAATGCCGACTTCAGTCTGCATGCGCGCACACCCCTGGTGCTCTTGACCACCGTGACGCGGGGTTTCGAACGCCTCGACCCTGCTCGGTCGGGAAGTGCGAACGAACATCGGGTCGTGACCAGGGAACGTTGTTTTCCGACGACGACGGTGGACCCTGACGGTGACTGCTCGAACCAAAAGGTCGATGGCTCCAGTAACCCCGTCATCAGTGGAGGCGATGGGGCGGTGTTCGAACCTTCGAGAACCCTTAGAGGTCGAGAACGAATCGCAGTGACTGATCGATTGCTGACATCTGTTCCAGGGGGGCGTAGCCGCGGCGCCGAGTGATCCGGATCGCCGAGATCATGCGGAGTTGATCACAACGAGCGAAGGAGACGTGGTCGAGGCCGGTGACTCCATCTTCTAACTCGATGTGGCTCCTCAGTCCGTAGTCGGTTGAGGTGATTGGCACAATGGCCACGAGCCCTCCTGGCCCGTTGCTGATCAGATCTGCTGAAACCACCACCCCGGGTCGCGATGATGAGGGTTCATGACCAACGGGGATTCCGAGATCGACAGAATAGATCTCACCTCGCAGGATCATGCCATCTGGTCCCAGTCGAGGCGCTCCTCCAGAAGTGCTTCACGTCCAGCTGGACTGAGACGTTGGTGGTCCTCGTTCAGTCCACGAAGGAACTCCTGGCGCTCCAAGGCATTGATCGCATCGTGGAGAACTTCCACAACCGTCGTCTGCTTCGCCTTGGCGAGCGCGCTCAGTCGATCGGAGTCGGGTCGACGGAGGCGAACGGTCGTGGTGTCAACTGTAGCCATATGTCCAGTGTAGACGATTTGTAGATCATGAGGACGTCGGGGACTGGCCTTCAACTTGGCAGCCGGAAAAGATTCCGGTGGTTCGAAGTGGGATCACTCGCGGCAAACGACCTGGGGTTCACGAAGAGCATTGTCAACTCGACAACATCAGTGGAGGCGATGGGACTCGAACCCCTTGTGGGCCGCTGCACTGGGATTGCCGCCGGGGGTGCTGTCGTTGTGACCGCCACCGCCGGCCCAGAACGAGACAGGGAGGACAGCGTTCGTCAACTCGTGGCAAAGCCCTTGACCTTGCACCAATGGACAGCGCCTCCGGGGTGATCCGCCAGCGCGTCAGCGACGGCAGAATCAACCGGCCGGACCACATCGGCCAGGCGCTGGAGCGCCGCCAACACTGCCGCAGTATGGGCGTCTCCACTGCCATCGGCATCGAAGGCCGTCACCAACGCCGTGCACGTCGCCACAAGGCCTGCGGCCACCGGCCCAGTGAGATCCTCGGTCAGCGCGTCGACGGCCGCACTTCCGGGAATTGACCCAGTCGACGGGCCAGCGCCGCCAGACGGCATGGTCGTCGTGGGGTGCGCGGCCGACGAGGTCGGCGGCGCAGAGCTGGGCGGGTTGCTCGAACCACATCCGCTGAGAAGGGCGGTCGTCAGCGTGACGAGGATCACAGTGATCATGACGAGGCCCCCGTGCTGTCGTGCCACGAGCTCGCCGGCGTCGGGCGCTTCCGATTCGAAGTCGAGCGCCACGTTGGTCGGCGCGAAGCGAAGCTGCCTCAGTGGCCATCGGCATGCCGCAGGAGCAGACGAGTGTGCCGCCCGGTAGCGCACGCGTCGCCCGTCGCCGCCGGCCACAAGAGTGCAGCGCTCCTCGCGTGTCCTCGACCGCTGGGTCATTCGGTTACTGCAGCACCAACGGGCTGGCTCAGTTCCGATGCTCTGGACACTGTTGTGATGGCCGATTCTGAGCGCACACATCATGGCGAGGGCGTGGGAACTCCTGGCTGGTCCTCTCGCTGAGCGGGTTCGTGCACCGCCGCACGACGCCCTCCCATTCCGTAGCGAATCGCCAAGAAGACCAGGACGATCCCGACCACGAACACGCCGAGCGCGGCGGTCGGCCCGTTCAGGTACCGACCGAGGATGCCGCCGAGAAAGCCCAGGAACCCGAGGATGCCGACGACGACCAGAGGGAGGCGCTTCAGTGTCAATCCCAAGCCAACACCCGCGGCTGCCGACGACGCCCCCAGTGACAGGCCGAATGCGGTGTACGAATTCGCGATCGTCACTGCCCCCCAGAGGGTCCCGAGCTCCCCGACGATCAGGACCGTCGGTCCAGGATGGAGCACCCGGCGCCATCCGAGCAGCGCGAGGACGACCGCCGCGCACCAGACGATCACGCCCGCCTCGAGGGCCGTCAGGGAAACGTGCATCACCAGTCCCAGGCCCACAGTCACCATGACGGCGCCGACGAGCGTGCTCAGGAACTGGAGTGGGCGGTCGAGGTTGCGCCAGAGGGCGACACTCACGCCGAGGACGGCGAGTCCGGCACACAACACCGTGGTGTGTTGATCATGGTTCCCAGCGGTGTCCGCGGCCACGCCGGCCACGAGGCCAACGCCTGCAGTTCCGCACAGCCACAGGAATGATCCGAGACGGCGAGCTCCCGGGTCGCCGAGCCGCGAGACGACCGCTCCGCCGACCAACCCCACCGCGGCAACTCCCACGCCGACCGCGAGCCGACCGCCGACGTGAAGATCCGCCCAGAAGCGGCGGATGATCAGCGCGCCACTCGCACTCACCAAGATGATGCCCAGATACGAGATCAACTCGGCGATCAGCGGCAGACGATCTCGTGGGGCGGGCACGTGCCACTCGGGCGCCGGGGCCCCTCCGCCATCGCCCGCCTCCAGCCGGACGATCGCGTCGGCCTGCTCCGGACTCACGATGCCGACCGCCACCCAACGCTGCGCCTCGTTCCTCAGTCGCTGGATCTGGTCATGCCGGGAGTCAACAACCATGTCACCTACCTCGATGACAGCCTGTGCTCGTTCTACGGCCTTCGGCTAGTGCCATAGGTCCTCAAGCCGACGGTTCGCCTCGGACGGATGCGCGTCCTCAATTCCCGAAGGCGCCCCATGCCGCCGGATGGGTCGCGCAAGGCTCGGCGAGCAAGGACATCCGCTTGCCGGCGGGAGCGTCCTCATGCTGCGGAGCACAGCAATGGGAGGATCCGAGCGCACGGTCCGTCGGCGTTTGGCGAGTGGCAGAGAATCGCCGGTCGCGACCAGGGTGGGAATTGCCGGTCGCGACCAGGGAACGCGTACCCGAGAGAACGGTGCCCTTCCTGCGACATCAGTGGAGG
>CAININ010000213.1 GCA_903849265.1 uncultured Acidimicrobiaceae bacterium | reverse complement strand
CCCGCTCAAGCAGTGTCCGCCCCGGGTTGGCCAGATCCTCTTGAGGACGGGACTTCCAGATGGCGATCCAGACGGCGGCGAGTTCGGGGTCCCCGATGATGAGCGAGGCCGTGGCCTCAGCCAGGGCGTCGGTAGGCCCGTTCGCCACCCAGTCGTCGATCATTCCCTGATAGAGGGGGATCACCTCGGCGTCCTCGGGCCCGGCTTGGGTATCGAGCAGGATCAGACCGCGGACCCGTTCGGGAGCGAGCAGGGCTACCCGCAGCGCCACGAACCCTCCCTGGGACATCCCGCCCACCACGGCCCGGTCGATCCCGAGGTAGTCCATCAGGCCGATGCAGTCACCAGCCGAGTCCCAGTAGGTGAAGGGCTCGCCGTCATAGACGGTCTCGCCGAACCCACGCTGGTCGAACGTGATCACGCGAAAGCGGTCCGCCAGGGCGGACACCTGGGCGTCGAACATGGTCCGGTCCATCAGGAACCCGTGCCCGAGCACGACCGCCGGACCGTCTCCGCCGGTGTCGTCGTATGCGATCGTCGCCCCGTTGACCCCCGCTGTCGCCATGCCTGCGCTCCCGTCGCTCGGGCCGGCGCGTGCCGACCATCGGTCCTGTGCGAAGTGTAGGACTCCTCAGCGCTTGGCCCTAGGGAGGCCGAGGCCGACCCAGGCGATGATGTCCCGCTGGATCTCGTTGGTGCCCCCACCGAACGTGAAGATGGTCTGGCTCCGTGCCCGCTGCTCGAGCCGGCCGCCGAGGACGGCCTCCGGCGAGCCCTCGGCGAGGTAGCCGGCCTGGCCCACGATCTCCCCCAGGACCCGATAGGCCTCGAGGGCGAACTCGCTCCCGTAGACCTTGGTGGCCGATGCATCCGCAGGGTTGAGCCCCTTGTCAGCCGCCCATGCCACCTTCCAATTGATGAGCTTGAGGTAGTCGGCACGTGCCCACAACCGGGCCAGCTGCACCTGGACCCACTCCTGGTCGATGACCCGACGTCCATCTGCCAGCCGATGTTCCTGGGCCCAGGCTCGGACCTCGGCGATGTCGCGCAGGATCCCGGACACTGGGCAGATCGCCACCCGCTCGAAGTTGAGCTGGTTGGTGATCAGGGTCCACCCGCCGTTCTCTTCTCCCACCAGGTTGGCCGCCGGCACCCGGACGTCCTCGTAGAACGTGGAGCTGGTGAACTCGCCGGCCACGGTGGGCAGCGGCGTCCAGCTGAATCCCGGGGAGTCGACCGGCACGATGAAGACCGAGAGTCCCTTGTGCTTGGCGACGTCCGGGTCGGTGCGAGCCGCCAGCCACACGTAGTCGGCGTACTGGATGGCGCTGGTGTAGAGCTTTTCGCCGTTGATGACGTACTCGTCGCCGTCCCGGACGGCGCGGGTGCGCAACGACGCCAGGTCGGTGCCGGCCGTGGGCTCGGTGTACCCGATGGAGAAGTGGACCTCGCCTCGCAAGATGGCGGGGAGGAACCGCTCTTTCTGCTCGGCCGTGCCCAGCTGCATGATGGCCGGGCCCACGCTGTTGAGGGTCAGCAGCGGCAGCGGCACCCCGGCCCAGTGCGACTCCTCGACGAAGATCATCTGGTCGATCGGCCCGCGTCCGTGCCCGCCGTACTCGACCGGCCACCCGATGCCCAGCCATCCGTCGTCGCCCATCCGGCGGATCGTCTCCACGTAGTCGGGCTTGCTGCCGTCGGGGCCGAGGGCCGCCAATCCGGCGAAGTACGTCCGTAGTTCCGCCTGCAGTACTTGCTGCTCTTGGGTCAGTGCCAGATGCATGCCGGATCTCCCATGGGTCCGGACGTTACCAACGGGGCCGACGCGAGGTACCGTTCCTGACCATGGACGACAACACCGCACCCACTCCGCCCGACGCACTGTTCGATGTCTCTGGCAAGACCGTCGTAGTCACCGGGGGCACCCGGGGGATCGGACGGATGATCGCCGGAGGCTTCGTCGCCGCCGGGGCCGACGTGATCATCGCCTCGCGCAAAGCAGCAGCCGTCGATGCCGCCGTGGCCGAGCTGTCGGCCTTCGGGTCCTGCACGGGGCTGGCCGCCGACCTCTCCACCGAGGAGGGCGCCCGGGTCTTTGCCGAAGCAGTGGCGGCCGACCACGACCGGGTGCACGTCCTGGTCAACAACGCCGGGGCCACCTGGGGTGCGCCGCTCGCCGAGCACGACACCGCGTCGTGGGACCGGGTCCTCAACTTGAACGTCCAGGGCGTCTTCCACACCACCAAGTTCTTCCTCCCCCTGCTCGAGGCGGCCTCCGCCCCCGAAGACCCGGCGCGGGTCATCAACATCGGTTCGATCGACGGCATCCACGTCCCGGTGCTCGAGTCCTACTCCTACTCGTCGTCGAAGGCCGCCGTCCATCAGCTCACCCGTCACCTGGCCCGTCACCTGGCCCCGAACATCACGGTCAACGCCATCGCCCCGGGCCCGTTCGAATCCAAGATGATGGCCGCCACCCTCGACGCCTTCGGCGAGCAGATCGCCGCCTCGGCCCCACTCAAGCGCATCGGCCGACCAGACGACATGGCCGGCGCTGCCATCTTCTTGGCGTCACGGGCCGGCTCGTACCTGACCGGGGCGATCATCCCGGTCGACGGAGGCATCGCCACTGTCGGCTGAGGCGCGTTCTTCGCCGGCAACTGACGTGGGCCTGGCTGAATGAACACTCTGAGTAGTACTATTACCACTCTAGGTGTGATCGTCCAGTTCATCACCGCGTCCGAAAGGCCGGCACATGCGTCCCATTTCGAGCAGGCGGGCTGTAGTTGCGGCGCTCGCCGCCACAGGCCTCTTCTTGATCGCTGCATCAGCCGGTGCGGCCGGTGCGACCGTCCCCACCACTCCCCCGGTCACGACCCCTGTCGCGCTCCCCTCTCCTGTGGCCAACTCCTTCTGGCTCGTCACCACCGCGGGCTCGGTCGAGGCCTACGGTGTCCCTGACCTGGGCGGAGCTACCGCTCCGTTGAACCAGCCCGTCGTCACCGCCGAGCCGACCGGAGACGCAGCCGGCTACTGGCTGACCGCGAGCGACGGCGGAGTCTTCGCCTACGGGGACGCCAAGTTCTACGGCTCTACCGGGAACCTGCGCCTCAACCGGCCCATCGTCGGCATGTCTCGAACCCCGGACAACAAGGGCTACTGGATGGTGGCCTCCGACGGCGGCATCTTCGCCTTCGGTGATGCCGGGTTCTTCGGCTCAACCGGGGCCATCACACTCAACCGGCCCATCGTGGCCATGACGCCGACCTCGGACGGCCGCGGCTACTGGCTGGTGGCGTCCGATGGTGGCGTGTTCGCCTTCGGTGACGCTGCCTTCCACGGGTCGACCGGCGCCATCACGCTCGCACAGCCCATTGCGGGCATCGCCACCACCCCGGGTGGAAAGGGCTACTGGATGGTGGCGGCCGACGGCGGCGTCTTCGCCTTCGGAGATGCCGAGTTCCACGGTTCTGCAGTAGGCACCACCGGCGAGCCGATCGCTCGCCTGGTATCTGGTCCCGATGCTCAGGGCTACTGGGTCATGACCCAGAACGGCACGGCTGAGGCCTTCGGCGACGCGGCAGGGCGCAAGCCGGCGGCCCAGGCGCTGATGTTCCGGCCGGTAACCCCCGGCGACAAGGCCGTGCTCTTCGCATTCCAGCAGGTCGGCAAGCCATACATCTGGGGCGGCAACGGCCCGGTGGGCTACGACTGCTCCGGGCTGGCCCTGGCATCGTGGACCCAGGCCGACGGGATCACCTTCGCCCGAGTGGCGAACGATCAGTTCCATACGGCGGGGACCCCGGTGGCCATGGGTCAACTCGAGGCCGGAGATCTTGTCTTCTGGGGATCCGATACGGCCGACTGGACCACGGTGTACCACGCAGCCATCTACGTGGGCGGGAACTGGATCGTGGAGTCGACCGGCGACCATGTGCAGCGCAACGCCATCGACCAGTGGGGGCTCAAGGACGTGATGCCCGGGGGCCGACGCCCCTGATCGGTCGCCGCATGCGGTTCTGCAGCGCCGTCACGAAGGGAACGCCACCTGCCCCGCCTGGTCCAGGAGCGCCCGGCGATCCGCTGAACGCAGGTACCCGGCAGCGATGGCCCGATCGAGGGCGCCGGTGTATGTGGCGACGTAGCCGGCCTTGGATCCATAACGCGCCACCAGAGTCTCTGGGGTGAACGACACCGTGGACCCGAACAGACCGCAGAGCCTGCTGCTGCCGGTCGGCGGTGCACCGCTCAACGTGGACACCGGGACCTCCACAGCGGGTGTTCGCACACCACCAACGACATTG
>CAININ010000212.1 GCA_903849265.1 uncultured Acidimicrobiaceae bacterium | reverse complement strand
GTAACCGGCGGTCCGAAGCGGCCCGGCTGCGTGTCATCGAACGGCTCCCGCCCACCTCGAAGTCGGTCAGCAACCCCGGTGAGGTCGCCTGATGGCCCCGACCGCCACGTCCGCTGCCCGCCGAGCAACAGCCGCCCCCCATGCTCGCCCAGCCAGCCGGCGTCCTCCTCTACGCATCTTCGAGCCGGAGCCCCGCAGGTCGACTCGGAGGGGACCATCCCGCCGGGCGTACATCTGGTTTGCCGTCACTCTTGTGGTCGGCAGTCTCCTGGTCGTTGTCGTGGGCGATGCGATGGTTGCTCAGGGCCAAGTCCGCCTGGCAGGAATCCAGACCAAGATCGCCGCCCTCCAGACCACCCAGAAGGCCATGCAGACCGAGGTGGCGCAGCTGGCGGCTCCCGATCGGGTGGTTGCCCAGGGAATCGCCCTCGGCCTGACTGCTCCGGCGCAGGTGATCGACCTGCCGCAGGTACCCCTAAACGTTCCGCTCCCTGCTCCGAAGACGACTCCGGTGGCCGCCCCGGCGAAGGTAGCGGCCCCGACCTCCACTTCCTCGACCGCCACTTCCCCGACCGCCACTTCCTCAACCTCCGCTTCTGCTGCTTCCCCGGCCACCTCGGGCACTGCGCCAGCGGCCACAACGAAGACCTCGTCCACTGCGGTTCCGGCCGCCACTGCGACGGCGACGCCCGCCCGGTGAGTCCCGCCGTCCTCCTAAGCAGGCGCACACGCGCCATGCGTCTGCTGCTCATCATCGTGTTCGTGGTGATGGGGCTCCGGCTGGTTCAGGTCCAAGAGTTCGGTCATCAGCACTATGCGGCCCTGTCTACGGCCCAGCTCACCCAGGCTGTCACCGTGCCTCCGGTCAGGGGAGGCATCTATGACCGCAACGGGGAGATCCTGGCCGAGACAGTCACCCGCCAGACCGTGGTGGCCGACCCACAGATCATCACCCACCCGGCCGCTGTGGCAGCAGTCCTGGCCCCGCTGCTCGGACTCTCGACCGACACGCTGCGGGCCAAGCTGACCCAGCCCTCGGGGTTCGTCTATTTGGCCCACCGGGTCCCAGACAAGGTCGCGGCCGCGATCCGGAAGATGAACGTCAACGGCATCAACCTGGTGCCGGAGTCCCAGCGGGTCGTCCCGGTCGGCCTGCTCGCCCAGCCTGTCGTCGGCACGGTGGGTTGGGACGGCAACGGAACGTCCGGGATGGAGTACCAGTACCAAGCGATGTTGGCTGGCCGGCCCGGCACTACCCATCTCATGCAGTCCCCAGATGGAGTGGCACTCCCGAGCGGCAACCAGTCCACACCGGCACAGGCCGGGACCGGTATCGAGCTCACCTTGGACGAATCGGTCCAATATGTGGCCGAGCAGGCGCTGGCGGCCGAAATCCTGGCCTCCCATGCCACCGGCGGAACGGCCGAGGTAATGGACGTCAAGACCGGGGACATCCTGGCCATGGCGAACCTCACGGCTACGCCGTCGACTCCGGCTGCAGGGACGACTCCGACGACCCAGGCCGCGCCGGCGGCATCAGCAGCAGGCAAGGCGACACTTACCGCCACCGTGGCCCCGGCCCAAGACACGTCTGGCGCCACCCTGGTCGCCCAGTCGGACACCTTGCCGGCGGGCGTGGTCCAGGCTGCATCCAACTCGGCCGTCACCCAGGTGTACGAGCCCGGTTCCGTCTTCAAGTTGGTCACGTTCTCGGCGGCCCTGGCCGACGGGATCATCACACCGAACACGACGATCTCCGTGCCGGCGCAGTTGCCGATGGGGAAGTACACGTTCCACGACGCCGAACAGCACGGGACCCTGGCGATGACGGCCACGCAGATCCTCGCCCAGTCCTCCAACATCGGCACCATCGAGGTGGCGCAGGGCCTCGGTAAGACGCGGCTCTTGAACCAGATCTCCAACCTCGGTTTCGGAAAGCCGACCGGGCTTCTGATCCCGGGAGAGTCCCAGGGACTCGTCCCCGGTCCGTCGCACTGGACAGGGACATCCATCGGCTCGACGCCGATCGGACAGGATGACGCGGTGACAGCACAGCAGGTCATCGACGCCTACAACGCAGTGGCGAACGGCGGCGTTTTCGTGTTCCCCCGGTTGATCCGTGCGACTGTTGATACCGCCGGTTCGGTGACTGCAGCAGCCACGAAGCCCTCGCGACGGGTGATCGATCCCGCCACGAACGCGCAGTTGACCAACATGCTCGAGTCCGTGGTGTCGACCGGTACCGGCACCAGCGCCACCATCGATGGATATACCGTCGCGGGCAAGACGGGCACGGCGCAGATCCCCAGTCCCGACCATCTGGGCTACATCCCGGGTGCCTACATCGGGTCGTTCGCCGGCTTCGCTCCGGCCCAGCACCCCGTGCTCTCGTGCATGGTGGTCCTCAACCACCCCACACCGATCTACGGTGGTGCGGTGGCTGCTCCTGTGTTCTCCACGATCATGGCCTACGCCCTGCACCACTTCGGTATCCCCACCACGGCAGCGGCTACGACTGCCGCTTCTACGACGGCTGTGGGCGGCACGGGTAGCGTCACCGTTCCGGCCGGAGCGGTCACGGAAGGCCCCTAGGTGAGCCCGGGTGCGACCACCCGTCCCACTGTCCAGCCGCTGATCCACCGGGTGTCGGCATGGTGATGGTCACCGACCTCCTCGACGGGGTGCCGGTGGCGGCGATCCGTGGCGACGCGGCATCGACCGTCGTGACCGCAGTGGAGTTCGACAGCCGCCGTGCCGTCGACGGCGCAATGTTCTGCTGCGTGCCCGGTGAGCGCACCGATGGGCACGTCCATGCTGCCGAAGCGGTGGCTCGGGGGGCGTCATCGCTGCTGTGCGAGCACTTCGTCGACCTCGAGGTGACCCAGGTCATGTTGGCACCGGGCGGCGTCCGACCGGCGATGGCATCGGTGGCCGCTGCCTTCTACGGCCACCCTTCCCGGGCGTTGCAGACCGTCGGAGTCACCGGGACGAACGGCAAGACCACGGTGACCCATCTGGTGCGGACGATCCTGGAGACCGACGGGCGGCCGACCGGGGTCGTCGGCACGCTCGAAGGAGCCCGGACGACACCCGAATCGCCCGATCTCCAACGCCAGCTCGCAGCGTTCGTAGCCGACGGCAGGATGTCCGTGGCAATGGAGGTGTCGTCGCATGCGCTGACCCAGCACCGAGTGGACGAGATCATCTTCGATGTCGCGGCATTCACCAACCTGAGCCGGGATCATCTCGACCATCACGGAACGATGGAGGAGTACTTCGAGGCGAAAGCGTCGCTGTTCCTTGCCGAGCGCTGCCGTCACGCTGTCGTGTTTGCCGACGACCCGTGGGGTCGGCGTCTCCTGGATCGCCTCGGCCCGGTCCCATCGACGGTCGTTCGCCGGAACGAGGCGGCCGATGTGGAGCTTTCGATCGGAGCCTCGCGGTTCACCTGGCGGGGACACCGGATCGACCTGGCATTGTCCGGACTGTTCAATGTGGAGAATGCCTTGGTGGCTGCGGCCATCGCTGGTGCACTGGGCGTAGACGAGGCACGGATCGCAGAAGGGCTGGCTTCGGCCCGTCCGGTGCCCGGCCGGATGGAAGTGGTCGGTGCCGAGGGGCCGGTTGCGGTGCTGGTCGACTACGCCCATACCCCGGCCGGCCTCGAGGTCGCGCTCGCCGCGGCTCGGTCTCTGGCTGGTTCCGGGCGGGTGCTGTGCGTGTTCGGGTGCGGGGGCGACCGAGATGCAGGCAAGCGGCCGCTGATGGGGGCGGTGGCGACGACCTTGGCCGATGTGGTCGTGGTGACCTCGGACAACCCTCGCTCTGAGGATCCTCGAACGATCATCGCTGAGGTGCAGGCTGGCATGATCCAAGGAGCTGACGTCATGATCGAGGAAGACCGTTCCTCTGCCATCCGGCTAGCCGTGGAGCGTGCCCAGCCCGGTGACGTCGTCCTCGTAGCCGGCAAAGGACACGAAGATACGCAGACGGCTGCTGGAGTCACCGTTGCCTTCGATGATCGCATCGAGGCAGCAGCGGCACTTGGCGACCGGTTCGGCGGTCCGGTCCGATGATCTCGCTCATGACGTCGGGGGGCATCGCCCTGTGGGTGGCCGTGCTCTCGACCCCGTTCCTGATCCGGTGGCTGATCAAGAACAACATCGGGCAGCAGATCCGAGAGGACGGGCCGCAGGTCCACATCGCCAAGGCAGGGACGCCAACCATGGGCGGGATCTGCATCGTGGCTGCGGTGCTGATCGGCTTCCTCTCTGCTCACATCATCCCCGGGGTCAACTTCTCGCGCTCAGGGGCGCTGGTGATGCTGGCCATCGTGGGTGCGGCAGCGATTGGGTTCGCCGACGACTGGATCAAGTTCAGGCACCGGCGCAGCTTGGGACTCAACAAGCGAGCCAAGTTCGGCGCACAGATGGCGCTCGGCCTGACGTTCTCCGTCCTCGCCATCTACTGGGCCCATGCCTCGCCCACCCTGTCGTTCACCCGGTACGACTCGATCG
>CAININ010000211.1 GCA_903849265.1 uncultured Acidimicrobiaceae bacterium | reverse complement strand
TGGCAATCGCTTCGCTCCGGTAGTTGACTTTGCTCTGTGTCCGCATGCCCGACGTTGACCACGGACCGGCTCACACTCCGGCCGTTCCGCTCCGATGACCTCGACTCGTTGTTCGCCATCATGACGACTGACGAGGTCCGTGCTGCGCTGCACGTGCCCGACGACTTCACCCGAGCTGGCGCCTGGGGAGCGATGATCGCGTACGCCGGCCTGTGGGAGCTGCGCGGGGTGGGCCAGTGGGCACTCGAAGAACGGGAAAGTGGCCGGTTCGTCGGTCGAGCTGGGCTCCACTGGCGGTCCGAGTCTGAGTGGCCCGGCGTCGAGGTCGGCTGGATGCTGGACCCGACGGCATGGGGGCACGGATATGCCACCGATGCTGGTGCACGGGCGGTCCGATACGGCTTCGAAGTGGCGGGGGAGCGGACGCTCTACAGCGTGATCCTCCCCGAGAACACCCGTTCGGCCTCGGTGGCACGTCGTCTCGGCTTCGCTCCTTGGCGGGAGCGGATCCTGCCGCACTTCCCAACGGCTACCCACATGATCTGGCGCCTCGACCGTGAGGCGTGGGAGGCGAGCGAGGCCGGCCTTACCGCAGGCTAAGGCCGCCGTCGACCAGGACGATCTGTCCGGTCATGTAGGTGGACCTGGCCAGGCCCATGATCACTTCGGCCACATCTTCTGGAGTGGCGGAACGTTGCAACGGTGCCTGCGCCTTCACGAACTCGCGCACCACGTCCCACTCCGCCGTCCACGGAGTGTCGACGAGGCCGGGGGCGACAGCATTCACCCGGATGTCCGGTCCGAGGGTGTTGGCCAGGAGTCGGGTCATGTGGCTGAGGGCGGCCTTGGAACATGCGTAGGGGATTGAGCTCCCGACCGGGCGCTCGCCCGCTAGCGACGAAACATTGAGCACCTGGCCCTTTCCCGATGCCCGCAGATGGGGGACGGCGGCGACGGTCAGCTGCCAGGTCCCGATCACGTTGGTGTCGAAGATCCGACGCCACACTTCGGGGTTGGCCGCCTCGAGGTCGCCATGGGGGATGACCGCGGTGGTGCCGGCATTGTTGACCAGGACGTCGAGTCGACCGTGGGTGGCCACCACCTCCTCGATGAGACGGGCGGCATCGGCCTCGTCGGCGACGTCGGCTTGCACGTAAGTGGCATCGGGTAGCTCGGCGGCCAGTGTCTGTCCGGCATCGACCGACGTGACGGAGTTGATGATCACGGTGGCACCGGACGCGGCGAACTGGCGGGCGGCGGCGGCACCGATGCCCGAGGACGACCCGGTGATCAGGACGACCTGGCCGTCGAAGCGGTCGTCTGTTCGGAGGGATGCAGTAGCCGTGGTCATGACCGGATTGTAGGACCGGACATCCGGCGCCCGGTAAGTTCGTCATGTGCGCCTGGTGACCCTGCTCGTGGACGGCCTGCCCCGGACCGGCCTGGTCGTGGGCGACGAGGTCGTAGATCTGACCGACCCGGTCGTCGGTCTGCCGGCGTCGATGTCCGACCTCTTGGCCCTCGGCGACGATGCCCGATCGGCGCTATTGGGTGCACCGGCCACTGCCGCCCGGCGGGTGGCGCTCGAGTCGGCTGCGCTGCTCGCTCCCGCGCCGCGGCCCCCGCTATTCCTGGGTATCGCCCGCAAC
>CAININ010000210.1 GCA_903849265.1 uncultured Acidimicrobiaceae bacterium | reverse complement strand
GATCCCGTCGCGGACCTGGTCGTAGCCGCGCTCAGACGCCCGCTTGAACCAGATCGACGCCACCACCAGCGCCGGGATGATGAGGACGACCGTGATGAAGGCCAGATACGCGTTGGTGGCGAAAAGGATGATCGTGATCACGACCATGGTCAGCCCCTGGATGGCGAGCTGAGACAGCCCGTCTTGCAGGAGCTGCTGCAGGTTCTCGATGTCCGAGGTCATCCTGCTCATCACCACGCCGGCCTTCTCCTCGGTGAAGAACCCGAGGGAGAGGCGTTGGAGGTGGGCGAAGATCTTGACCCGCAGGTCATTCATGACCCACGCGGCCAGTCGCCCGGTCACCTTGACCTGCAAACCCTGCGCCAGGGCAGTGACACCGATGAACACCAGGTAGGCGATAGCCATGGTGACCACCACCCGGAAGTCGAGATGCCCCGGGGACATCCCGTTGTTGATGGCGTACTCGGTCAGCTTCGGGCCGACCTGGCCCGCCACCGAGATGACCACGACCAGGATCCCGGCCAAGAAGAGCATCCCCGGATACTTGGTGAGCAAGCGCCACAGGGTGAGCCGCTTGAGCTCGTCGTCGTTGGCGTTCTGTTCGAAGACGATGTCCGGTTCGGCGTACTCCGGCTCCGAGGCCACCAGCCGGTCCACCCCGGACTGCAGCTCCGAGGGGATGCCGGAGAAGGGAAGGCCGGGAGCAGCCGGTCGGCCGAACCCGCCCGGCGCGC
The DNA here is from genome assembly GCA_903849265.1 of uncultured Acidimicrobiaceae bacterium. Classification (GTDB taxonomy): domain Bacteria; phylum Actinomycetota; class Acidimicrobiia; order Acidimicrobiales; family RAAP-2; genus Bog-756. The sequence continues at coordinate 4,098 of CAININ010000210.1, read as the reverse complement.
CGCCGAACCCGCCCATGCCTCCGCCCCACGTCATCGTGGACCTCCGGTCCGGACCGCATTGAGCATGGCACCCAGCTCAGACCCGTTGGGCTGATTGCCGGTGGTCTCCGAGTCGGCGCCGTCGGCGCTGTCACCGGAGGCCTCGAACTCGGCGGCCTGGGCCAGCACCTCGGCATACAGCGGCGTCGTGGCCAGCAGCTCGGCATGGGTGCCGTCGGCCACGACCTTGTGCTGGTCGAGCAGGATCACCCGGTCGGCCAGCGAGATGGTGGACAGCCGGTGGGCGATGATCAGCGTGGTCCGGCCTTGCATCTGCACCTTCAGCCCGACGTGGATGGTCTGCTCCACCTGGACATCGATGGCGCTGGTGGCGTCATCGAGGATCATGATCGGTGGGTTGACGAGCAGTGTGCGGGCGATGGCGATGCGCTGGCGCTGTCCGCCTGAGAGCGTGTAGCCCCGCTCGCCCACGATCGTGTCGTAGCCGTCGGCGAGGTTACTGATGAACTCGTGGGCCCCGGCAGCAGCGGCCGCGGCTTCAACCTCCTCGTCGGTGGCCGTGGGTCGTCCATAGGCGATGTTGTCGCGCACTGACACGGAAAAGAGGAAGGGCTCATCGAGCACGACGCCGACGTTGGCCCGGAGGCTGGCAGAGGTGAGCCCTCGGACGTCATGGCCGTCGATCTCGACCGAGCCGTGCCGGACGTCGTAGAACCGGGTGAGGAGGCGGGCCACGGTCGACTTGCCGGCCCCGGTCCGCCCGACGATGGCGACGGTCTGGCCCGGTGGGACATGGAGGTCGAAGTCGGCCAGCACCAACTGCTCTGCCTCGGCCGAGTAGGCGAAGTCCACATGGCGGAAGCGGACGTCGCCGGTGCACTCGGTCAGGTCGACGGCGTCGGGCCCGTCGGTGATGGTCGACTCCTCGTCGAGGATCTCGTAGATCCGGCCAGCCGACGCCGCCGCGCGCTGGCCCATCATGATCAGCATGCCGAGCATCATGAACGGAGCCTGCAGCATGAGCAGGTAGGAGTTGAAGGCCAGGATGGCCCCGATGCCGAGTGATCCGTGGATGACCATGTACCCGCCGAACACGAGCACCAGGGCCAGGCCCACCTGCGGGAGGTTCTGCACCAGAGGAGTGAAGCGAGCCCGCAGGTCAGCGTCCTTGATGTAGCCCCACTGCACCCGTTCGGCCGCACCGGACAGCGCCCGCAGCTGCTGCTGCTCGGCGGCGAACGACTTGACGACCCGGACACCGTTGACGTTTTCATCGACGATGGTGGCCACGTCGGCCAACCGGGCCTGGATGATCCACGACACCGGGAACATCGAGTTCCGCATGCGCACGCCGGTCCAGTAGACGAACGGCATGGTCGCCATGGCGATGAAGGCCAGCGGGACATTGATCGACAGCATGAATCCGAAGGCGATGACCGCCATGGAGCACTGCACCAGGATCAGCGGAGCGAAGGTCATGTACATCTGGACCGACCGGATGTCCGAGTTGGCCCGGCTGATGAGCTGGCCCGACTGGACCCGGTCGTAGAAGGAGAACGACATCTTGGTCAGGTGCTCGTAGATGATGTTCCGGAGGTCGTACTCGATGTCGTTGGCCGTCTCGAAGAGGAAGAGCCGGGCGATGTACCCGGTGATGCCCGACGCCACGCCGAGTCCGACGATCCACCACACGTAGTAGCTGAGCGGCACGGTATGGGCCTGGATCGAGTTGGTGATGGCGTGGTTCAACAGGTTGGGGATCTGCACCTGGAAGATCAGTCCGACGAAGGACAGCACCAGCGATGTCAGGAAGATCCCCTTGTGGGCCTTCATGATCGGCATGGCCCGGCGCAGCCAAGACAGCGACCGGTCCGGGTCGATGCCGGCCCGCGGCGCTTCGTTGCGAGCCTCCTCGGCGATGGGCACGAACGCGGTTCCGATCTCGGCCGGGGTGTTGCTGCGGGGTCGCAGCGTGGGCACCTTCATCGTCCCCACCGGGCCTGGCTGTAGGCGACGAGGGCCCGCCTCCAGAGGGCGAGTCCGGCGAACGCATCTTCGCTCTTCGCCGGGTCGCCCATTGCTGCCGTCACTTCGTGGAGCCGGGCTTCGACGGCAGTGTCGGCGGCCCCAAGAACGGCAAGTCCCTCTGGAGTGAGTCGGTGGTCGACCCGGCGGCGGTCGCCTTCCACCGGATGGCGCTCGACCAGGCCGCGAACGACCAATCCGTCCACCACTGCGGTGATCGTGGGGGGACGGACGGCCAAACGCTCAGCCAGGTCCGAGGAGACGGCAGAGTGCTCGTCGAGGAGACCAAGGATCCGGTACTGCGGCAGCGACAGGTCGACCGCGGCCAGGCCCAGCTCGACCTGCTTGGCCAGCCATGCTGCGGTTCTGCCGATCGTGCGCCTGTCCTTGGCCGCATCGGGCGCAGCCATGGTCGTTTCGGGGGTCACATAGTTAGACTATCGAACGAGTGTCGGGCATCAATCGGGGACCGGGCGAGGACCGACTCGTAGGATCGGTAAATGACCACCGGATTCCGCCCCCAGGATGCCGTCGACCATGCCCGCACCGTCTGGCGATCAGACGTCCTGGCGTTCCTGATGGAGTTCGCCCGGATCCCGAACCTTTCGCCTGCGTTCGACCCGCAGTGGGAGCACGCCGGCCACATGGACGCGGCGGCCGAACTGGTGGCGAAGTGGGCGGAGGATCGCCACATCGACGGGGCGGCGGTGGAGGTGGTGCGCCTGGCGGGGCTGACCCCGGCCGTACTGGTCGACGTCCCGGCCTCGGATCCTGCAGCCACGGGGACGGTCCTCGTCTACGGCCATATCGACAAGCAGCCACCGTTCGACGGGTGGAGCGAGGGACGCGGTCCGTGGTCGCCGGTGGTGGAAGGGGAGTGGCTGTATGCACGGGGCGTGGCCGACGACGGCTACGCGTTGCCGTCCGCATTGGTGGCCATCGAAGCCGTGCGCGCCGCCGGAGGCCATCACGGTCGGATCATCGTCCTGGCCGAGGGGTCAGAAGAGAGCGGGAGCCCCCACCTGCCCGAGATCCTGGCGCACCTACAGGATCGCATCGGTGTGCCCGATGTCGTCATGGCGCTCGACTCCGGCAGTCCCACCTACGACCGGCTGTGGGCCACAACGTCGCTTCGTGGACTGTTGGTGGGGGTGCTCACCGTGCGGGTCCTCGAACAGGGCATCCACAGCGGCAAGGCCGGGGGTGCGGTCCCTTCCTCGTTCCGCATCGCTCGGATCCTGCTCGATCGCCTCGAGGATGCCGCCACGGGTGATCTCCTCCTGCCCGAGCTGTGCGCTACGCCACCGGCATGGGCCGTTGCGGACGCCGTCGCTGCCGCCGCCGTCCTGGGAGACGCCGCCGATGGAGACGCCGACGATGCAGACGCTTCCTCTCCGGCGGTCAGCGGACTCGTACTCGAGGGGACGGACCTGGCGGAGCGGGCACTGCGCACGGCGTGGCGCGGCTCGGTGGCCGTAGTGGGTGCGGACGGGCTGCCTCCGACGGTCGAGGCAGGATCGGTCCTGCGGCCGTTCACCTCGCTCAAGCTGGCCATTCGGCTGCCGCCGACGTGCGACGCAGGGGCAGCATCAACTGCCGTGGCCCGGGTGCTGACGGAGGATCCGCCCTATGGCGCCGAGGTCACCTGGGACGGGGAGTCCGCCGGCGGGTGGGCCGCTGCGCCCCTGGCACCATGGTTGGCTGATGCTCTGGACCGGGCGTCGATGGCCACGTTCGCCAACCCGTCGGCCCGCCTGGGTGAGGGCGGCGCCATCCCGTTCATGGGCTGGCTGGCAGAGCGGTTCCCGGACGCGCAGATGGTGGCGGCAGGGGTGCTCGGCCCTGGGTCCAACGCCCACGGGCCCGATGAGGGCCTCCACCTGCCCACGGCGGAACGGCTGACCGGGGCGCTGGCACTGCTCCTCGATGCCCACGCCCATCATGCCGGCAGCGCTGCCGACGAGTAGATCGTGCCGACGAGTAGATCGTGCCGACGAGTAGATCGTGCCGACGAGTAGATCGTGCCGACGAGTAGATCGTGCCGACGAGTAGATCGTGCCGACGAGTAGATCG
>CAININ010000209.1 GCA_903849265.1 uncultured Acidimicrobiaceae bacterium | reverse complement strand
TTTCCTCGGGTCTCAGGACCCACCAACTCGTCAAGCGCTTCAAGCAGACCGGGCTGGGTGTCGAGCAACGACTTGTCACCACCACCGACCGCACGCAACCGAGTGGACGGCTCGATGCCCGACTTCACTTCGCCTTCTGCCTTGATCACCGTGTTGCGGCTCATGCCCGAGGCCACGGCCACCGCTGACTTGCCACCACGGCCCAGCATCTCGGCCATCGCTCCGGCCACTACCCGACGCTGGAGCTCGTTGGTGTGCGGAAGGACGACCTCGAAGAATCGCGCGAGCCCTTCAGCGGTGACTTCCATTTGGCCAGACTTCTACGCGCGTACTAATCAGGGGTGGACCCTTACGGCCGAAGACCGCGCCGCACCTGTTACGAGGTTCATGCAAGAAGGTCGGCAAGTGGGATCAGGGTCTGGCCCCCTGCATACCGGTACTGGAGGTCGGCGTCCCACTCATCAACGGCGTCGTAGACGTCAAGCTGCTCAATCGTCGGTTCAGTCGAGATCTGAAAATCACAGGTCCAAATGCCACCCTTCGTGATGGCAACCGCCGCATCATCGAGTTGAAAAATCACCCCGTCGTCGGAGGTGTAGTCAAAGGTCGTTGACCCGTCGACTTCCTCTGTGATGTGATTTCGCTGTATGAATATCTGCTGAATATTCCGTCCCCCGTAGACAAAGTTCATTCCGCCGCGCGAACGAGCAGCCTTGCTATCGGCACCGCTGGTGATATGCAGGACCGTGTACTCATCGGGCTCTTCTTCAAGGTCAAGAATCTCAAGCTCGCTTTGAAACGTGAGCGAAGGCCCGGTCGTTTCCACGAACATCGTGAACGTGGCGATGTCGAGTTCGGGGGCGAGATCCTCCGACCCGTAGCATCTCCAACTTTCGCCAACCAGCGCCAAGAGCGCCAGAAGTTCGTCTCTGCTGAACAGAACGGATTCCGTCTTCATGATTCTCCTCGCACGTGGTGGATACGTTGCTTCTTTGGGTAGCCGCTGACCCTCTTCCTGAAGACGATGTCGACGGCGGACGATCGATCCGGGGAACTTGACACCTTGCGATAGGTGACAGTTGCCCCCTTGAAATAGGCATAGCGCACGTCACCATTGGACTTCGAAATTACTCGAGCGCCCTTTGTGGCCCTCTGAAACATCATCAGCGCCTCGCCCTTCGGATCAGATGTTCGCCAGTTACGGACATTTCGGTTCTTACTTTGCCCTTGACCAGCCAGGCGGCCTCCATCCGTTGCGCCATAACTCGACAACATGGATGCCAAATTTCGGATTAAGACGCGGTCTGAGGGGGTCCGGCCGATCGGGAACTTGCCTTCCTTACCTCCCCCCATCAGTCCTCCCCCGTCCGTGAGCTTGAGCCTTCTCGGAGTCGAGTTGGAGTACGGGGATGCGCTCGCCAACTGCTTCGAAGATCGACGGTGCCGCAGATCCATGGACGATGAGAAGCGACGGGCTGACTTCATCGACCATCCGAACCAGTCCCCTGCGGAAACGAGCACGGTCGTCACGAGTACGACTACAGCCGTGAGGGGAAACAGCAATCGGCGATTCGGCGGGCAGGCCAGCGAAGCAATAGTCGAAGTCACTCTCATCGAACCACCGGGCTACGGGTACGACGCGAACACCATGATGTTGGAAGTAGGCCCCGACCGCTCGGCTCTGAAAAACTGACGCAATCCTTGCGTGACGGGGCATGGAACCGTAGATAGACACGTCGGGGCAGGTGACTCCCGCGAATCCAGAGAACCTTTCGAGATACCTTCCAGGCTGGCGGAGGACGGCGTTGATCTTTCGGTCATCCACAAAAAAATGGATGAGCGACGTTGATGCACTCGACGCTGTGTTGGTCTTGTCGTACGCGACGAATCGATCAACCCTCGGGAGTGCGTCCAAGGGTTTGATGGCGGGAATGGCCTCCGGTCCGACGAGCGCCACCTCGGGCATCCATGTGAGAACTCTGTCTCGACTCACCCACGAACGGCTGTCAAGGTCTACAAGCGCTAGCATCGCACCGTCCTTGAGTTGTAACGAGACCTGGGACAAACGGTGACATCGTCGCCATGGGCCTAGTGGGTGTTTCCAGACATCCACTAGGCCCTTTTTCAATTATTCGATTCATTCCTGATTCCTTTGCGTCTGTAGTGAGGTGAGCAGAGGGCTCCGACGGCTCCGAGGGCCGAATCGTCAACGGAAATCAACGACACGATTAGCACTCTGGGCCTTTGAGTGCTAAGACTACACTGTTGTAGTTTCGCAGTCGATGGGTGTCTGTTCGACCGCCTCTTGAAGCCGCCCGTTGATTGAACTAGCAGTGCTTGGTCCTAGGGGGCGTCGACCACGCACTCGCCTACCTCACGGGCGAAGAAGTAATCGTCAGCGTGACTCGTGGCATCTACGTTCGACCCAAAGTGAGTCCTCTGGAAGGTCGTGTGCCGCGCAGGGCGGAAAGCATTGTCAGAACATGGGATGGGGCACCCCAGAGCGTGGTGGCGGTGCATGGAGCCGAGGCCGCCCGTTAATTTGGATTGACCACTCAGATGCCCATGCACCCCGTATACGCGAAGTCAGGTCGCAGTCGGACGATGCAGGTAGGGGACCTGAGGATCGAGTTGCGCCACGCCGCTCCCAGCCGGTTCCTTTTTGCCGGTACCCGTGCCGGTCGTGCGTAGGCTGCACTTCGTTACCTAGGTAGCGACGAGGTCACCGCTTCGACCATTGAGGCCATCAAAGAGAAGTTGGCGCCAGAAGAGGTCACTCGTCTCGTCTCAGGACGACGTTTGATGCCGGCGTGGTTGCATGACCTACTTCGACCATTCGCCACCGAGTCCGAGATGGCTCTTGCCTGACCAGTGCCTCGACTTGGGCCCGGAGTAGCGGCCTGACGTCCTCGTCGCTCACGCGGCCGACACCGAACGCTCCCCCCAGGATCCTCGGATTCATGGCACCATCGGAGCGACTCGCGGAGTTCATTGCGCTGTCCGGTTGAACCCACCCTTTAAAACGGACTCATGATCGAACGGGGGCGGTCAGTTCGCTGTCCGATGCTCAATCGACCTCATGCGACTCGAGGCGACTGTGGTCCTTCTCAGCTCCGGGATTCGCTGGCTGACCCGATGAGACGTTCTACAGCCTCACGTAATGCCGGGAGCCGCTCCGTAACCGCTTCAGTCACGATGGCATGGTCGGTGTCGAAATAGTGATGCACGAGCTGGTCGCGCATT
>CAININ010000208.1 GCA_903849265.1 uncultured Acidimicrobiaceae bacterium | reverse complement strand
TCTGCGGCCTCGCCGACCACGCTGAATCCCTCGGCATCCTCGAGGATGCCCCGGGTACCCGCACGGAGGAGTTCGTGGTCGTCCACGATCACGGTCCGGTGAACAATGTCCGGCTCGGTCATCGGTCACCGGTCCGTGTTGGGCAGTGCCCGGAAGGATCGCTCAGTTCGGTGCGGCCCATTGCCCCATCGTAGGTGGATCAGCCAGCAACGCCTAGTGACACCGCCATCGCCACCGACATTCCGGTCACAAAGGGCACCCCGGCGATCCGGGTAACGCGGCCGCCGCCCTGGGGTCGACGGTCTCCTTGCGGACTGCGATCAGAAGTGATCCAGAGCACGACCAGGCAGGCGAACTCAGCGAGGATCCAGGCGGCCAGACCGGCCACCGCCCCATGGCCCCCCAGTCCCCCTATGCCGCCGAGCCAGCATCCGACAGCGGGCAAGAGGGTGCGGCCGTGCCAACGCGGGTCCCGGCAGTCAGCGTCCCGGGCTCGCAGGAGCCCGAATGCCAACGCTCCTGCCACAAGGCCGGCGCACGACCAGCCGAGTACGGACCACCGCTCAAGCCACAATGCCGCCATCACCAGCAGGAGTTGGCCAATGGCAGCTCCAGTCGCTCCGACGGAAAGGGGTGAGCACGTTCCTCCGAACTCGATGAGGCCCACCGCGATGGCTGTCGCCGCCAATGCGCAGTAGCCGGCGGACAGCGCGGATCCGGCCCACGCCCACGTGATGAGTGCGAAAGCAGCGGCCGTCACCACCTCGACCAGCGGGTAGCGGGCCGAGATCGGTTCGTGGCACGTATGGCACCTGCCGCGCAACGCCAACCAAGAGACAAGAGGGACGTTCTCCCACCAGGTGAGTTGCCGGTCGCATGTGGGGCAGAACGAGCGTGGGGTGGAGACCGAGAGGCCGAGCGGAGCCCGGTAGACGACGACGTTGAGGAACGAGCCGACGAGCAACCCGAAGACTGCCGCCAGCGCCACGATGACCCACTCCAACGTCCCGCTCGATCCGCTCATCGGGCAACACAATGCCCGATGACAGCCACCACGGCACATAGCGGGAGAGGCGTGATGATGGGCTTGGCATCGGAAGAGATCACCGATGGGACGGCCGGACGAACGCGGCAGGCCCCTGTTGCGCTGGAGGCAGGGTGAAGGGTCTGCAGGACAGAGGCGCCCGCTGTCAGACTGCGGTCGGAGCGGCTGCCAAGGCTACCGGTGACCTGCATGTTCGTGCCGACTTGTGGTGCGCTGACCCGCAGCAGGTCGCCTCGCCTGTTCGCGTCGTGGAGTGCGTCACTCTAGCGGCCTCCCTGTTGCGGTCTGGGTATTCGCAACCGATCCGCACCTGCGATACGTCGGACCCGACGGCAATACTTCATGCAGCGGAGGGACCTTTTGCGGAGGGCAGGCAGGGGGTCTCCTCCACCGATGTTTGGCGGCAGTTGGGCGGGATGCGGCGATCGTCCAGGCATGGCGGCCGGTGGGGCGTGACGAATCACGAGGGATCACGGAATGGCGATTTCGTAGACATTCGTAGAATCCCATTAAATGTTGGTCCACAGTCTGCCGATGACGGATACATGAGCGATGTGGAGGCCAAGGGACACATGGCAAGCGAGCGCGAGATCGAGTTCGTGGACCTCGACACCTACGGTGTCG
>CAININ010000207.1 GCA_903849265.1 uncultured Acidimicrobiaceae bacterium | reverse complement strand
GGGAAGCCTGACCCTCGCCTGGCACTTCCTACTCAACCCATATGTGCATCAGCAGGGGATCTCGGGACTGGGCAGAGCCGTGGCGCTCGCCTATCCGATCATGGACGTCGTCCTCGTCTTCGTGCTCTTCCGGTCGGTCATCTTCGGGTCGACACGGCGCCCGTTCCATCTGCTCTTGATGGCGTCCATGACGATGATGTTCATCGGCGACTTCTGCTTCGACCTCCTGGTCCTGCACAACGCGTACTCCACGGGCCAGTTCAGCGACGCCTTCTTCCTGATGCAGTACGTACTGCTCGCGGCCGCCGCCCTACATCCATCTATTGGATACGAGTGGGACTCCGATGCAGAACGCGCTGAACGCGGCACACGTATCGGAGGAGCATCACCGAACAGCAACGACTCGACCGTCGAATGGCAGCTGACCGAGACGGGTCGGCGCCTCCCGTTCGTCGCACTTGCCGCCTTCATCGCTCCTGCGCTCCTGGTCGCCGCGGCACTGACCGGCACGCCGTTGAACATCGCTGCGACCTCGGTCTTGTGTCTCATCGTGTTCGGCATCATCTGCCTGCGGATGCTGTGGATGCTCACCCGCATCGGGGACCAGGCGGCCGACCTCGAGCACCATGCTCGAGCCCTCGAAGATGCCCACACCAAGCGCGACGCGCTCGAAGCCGACCTCCGCCACCTCGCCTTCCACGACGAACTGACCGGACTGGCCAACCGCACCCTGCTCCAGGAACAGGTGGCGCTATCACTGGCCGGCCTGCCAGGTGCCGGTCGGTCGGTCGCACTCTGCTTCGGCGACCTCGATGGCTTCAAGGCTGTGAACGACACCCTCGGCCACCACGTAGGGGACAGCGTGCTCAGCCGCGTCGCCGACATCATCTCGAACAACGTCCGGCCTGGCGACACCGTGGCCCGCATGGGCGGCGACGAGTTCGCCATCCTCTTGCCCGACGTGCAGTCGAAGTCGGTTGCCCTCGAGATCGCCCAGCGGATCATCGCTGCAATCGATGGTGGCCCAGCCCAAAACGGCGAACGGTCGGGGATCTCGATGAGCGTCGGCCTGGCGTTCACCGACGTGGCCATCCATCCAGAAGAGCTGATCAGTGAGGCAGATTCTGCGATGTACGAGGCCAAGGCCCGCGGCCGAAGCAGGGTCGAGGTGTTCGACCCGACAATGCGCGCCCGGCTCAACCAGCGCCACGAGATCACCAACGGGTTCCGCGGTGCGATCGAGCGGGGAGAGTTCACCCTGCAGTACCAACCGGTCCTCGACCTCGACACCATGAGAGTCGGCGGGTTCGAGGCCCTCGCCCGCTGGAACCATCCGGTACTCGGTTCCGTGCCTCCCTCCGGATTCATCCCCCTGGCCGAAGAGACGGGATTCATCATTCCGCTCGGACGTTGGGCCTTGGACGAGGCGACCCGGCAGCTGGCCGAGTGGTCGGATCTCACGCCTCACCTGTTGCGCATGGCGGTCAACTTGTCGCGTCGTCAGCTGGCTGCACCGCACCTGTCCGGTGACGTCCAAGACGCGGTCGAGCGCTCCGGCATCCTTCCGTCTCAGCTGGCCCTCGAAATTACGGAAAGCGTCCTCATGGAGGACCCTGAGCGGGCCCAAGAGTCGTTGGCCGAGCTCCGCTCAATGGGCATCGCCATCGCCGTCGACGACTTCGGCACCGGCTACTCGTCCCTTAGCTATCTCCAGCGGTTCCCCGTCGACATCTTGAAGATCGATCGGTCCTTCATCGAGCCACTCAACCGATCCGAGCCCGCCAGCACGGCGCTGGTCAGCACCATCATCGGGCTCGCCCGCACCATGGGACTCGACATCGTGGCCGAAGGGATCGAGCGCCCCGATCAGCTCGACCGTCTGATCGGCCTCGGGTGTCCGTCCGGACAGGGCTACTTGATGTCGCGCCCGCTGGACGCCAAGGATGCGGCCCGGTACCTGACCGCCAGCCACGATGAGCTGGTCGCGCTCCTCCACTAGGCCCGATCCCGACCGTGATCTGTAGAGGATCCCTGCGATAGCCCGAACGCCTCGCGACCGGGCGTCAACAGGTGGTGACGGGTATCCTCTCGCCATGCGTTCACGCCTCTCACGCCTCGTCCTAGCCTTCGCCCTCCTCACCACCGGGCTCGCGCTCGGCGCAGCATGCACTCCGGCCGGCGCGTCGTCGCCCCAACAGACCACCATGACCCTGCAGGGCCACAGCTACACGCCCAAAGCCCCGAAGGGCGCCACCGATGACTATCACTGCACGCTGGTGAACCCGCACATCACCAAGAACTCGTTCATCGTCTCGGCGAGCTTCGTGCCGAACAGCATCGAAGTCCACCACGCCATCCTGTTCCTGATCCCGCCGAGCCTGGCCGCGACCGCCCGGGCCGACGACAAGGGCGGAAAGGGATGGACCTGCTTCGGCGAGTCGGCCCTCCCGGACTCGCCTCCGGTCAAGACGGCGGCCACCACTACCGGTGGGGGTGCGCACCACCTCGACAACCAGATCTCCAACACGCCCTGGCTGACAGCGTGGGCACCAGGGGCGGGGGTCGACGTCATGCCCAAGGGGACAGGAGCCCAGCTTCCGGCCGGCAGCCTCGTGGTGATGCAGATCCACTACAACCTTCTGCGCGGCGACAAGCCCGTCCAGGCCAAGCTCGTCATCCATACCGTGCCCGGCACAACACACCTGCAGCCGCTTGCCCTCAACCTCCTGCCCGCACCCCCCGACGTCCCCTGCGCCGCCGGGGTGACCGGGCCCTTGTGCAGCCGAGCAGCCGAAATGACCAACCTGGCCCAGCGGTTCGGTCCGTGGGCGGCAACGTTCGACAACATCATCGAGACGGCTTGCGGGCGCGACGCCACATCGCCGCCGACTGGGACCTCCACGAGTTGCGTGTGGCCGATCGGCGGAGGCCAGACGATCCTCCGGCTCACCGCCCACATGCACCTCACCGGGAGAGGCATGCAGATCGTGCTCAACCCGGGGAAACCGAACGCCCAGAGCCTGCTCAACGTCACCAAGTACAACTTCGACAATCAGCGGTCCTACAACCTGGCCCACCCGGTGGTCACCCACGCGGGCGACACCATCGGCGTCACTTGTACGTTCGACCCGACGCTCGACCAGGAGCTTCCGCAGCTGCGCAAGCTGGCACCGCACTTCACGGTGTGGGGTGACGGGTCATCGGACGAGATGTGCCTGGCCATCGTGCAGGCCGTGCACGGCACCTACAAGGGCTAGGTTCGCCAGCCTCAATCTGGGCCGGCCCCCGGCCCGTCCGACCTGGTGACCGTCACGGACGGCAGAGGCTGATGTTGGTCAGTCTCCGGCCCAGCAGCCGAGGATGACGTCGGCCACGGTAACTGCCACCGATGAAGCACTGGTCGGCGGAACGCCGAACTGCGGCGGCAGCCCGGTGTCGTCCACCTCCAGCACCTTCCAGTCCTTGCGAACCACGACAGAGCCGTCGGTGGTCTGGAATGCTCCCTCGCCGAGGCCCTCGAGGCTCCGTGACCTGCCCATGGTGGTGGCCAAGCCGTCGAAGTACGTGTCAGTCTCGGCTCGGCTGGAAAGTTCCTTGACCGACACCGTGAACGAGCCTGACGGGCTGGACGTCGAGTAGTCGTACGTGCACAAATACCGGTGGTCCACCCAGGTCGGCGTCGACACCTTGGCGGTCTCCCCCAGCGCGGAAGCCATCTCTTTCTGCGCCTCGTGCGAACAGACCTGCACCGAAATCGCCGACGGGAGTGCTCCCGCCGGTTTGGGCGCCTGTGTCGTCGAGGTCGTCGTCGTTCCACCCGAGCAGCCGGTGGCGACGATTCCGGCCACGACCAGGAAGCCGAGAGATCGGGCGCGCACGGCCTGAGAGTAGCAGCGGACCCTGCAGCAACCCGGTCGCCCCCGCTCGGACGTCAGCGTTGCGGGCGGGCGAGGATCCCGACCAGCTCCACATGTTCGGTCATTGGGAACAGGTCGAAGGCACGCAGCGATTCCAGGGTCCATCCTGCCGCCAGGAGCTGCTTCAGGTCACGAGCGAACGGTGCCGGCTCGCACGAGACATAGGCGATCCGACGAGGGGCCGGGTCGAGGGCGCACAGCGCAGTCAGCACATCCCGACCGGCACCAGCGCGAGCGGGATCGAGGACGACAAGATCGGGTCGGCCCAGCCGGCGGGCCACCACGCCAGGGCTCACATCGGCCCGCAGGACTTCGACATGGGCGAGGCTCGACGTGTTGCGCTTCAGGTCCGCGATTGCCGGCCCGCTCCGTTCGACTGCAGTCACCACGCCGGTCGGTCCGACGGCACGGGCCAGTGCCACCGTGAACAGGCCGGCTCCGGCATACAGGTCAGCCACCCGCTCTCCTGACTTCGGGGCCAGACCGTCCAGCACGGCAGTGGTCAGCACCGCGGCGGCGCGGGGATGCACCTGCCAGAACACTCCCGCCCGCACGTCGAACCGGTTACCGAGTACGTCGAAGGTGACATGGTCTGGCGCCCGAAGCGTCCGTCCCTTCCAGACCAGTCCCACCTCGATGTCGGGGAGCCCGTCGAGGCGCTGCTTGCCTGTTTCGACCAACACGACCGGCGGGCCGCCGTCGGGCGAAGCCAGCACCTCGAGCTGACGGGCACCGGTCCAGTTCACCGAACTCACGTCGGCGGCGTTCACTCCATCGGTGGCGATCGGGCACGTCGTCACCGGCTCGATGTCGTGGCTGCGGTGGCGCCGGAAGCCCACCAAGCCCTCACGGTCGACGGCGAAGGAGACCCTGGTCCGCCAGGCGAGGCCCTCGGGAGCACCGCCAACGTCTTCGACCACCACCCGCAGATCTACCCCGCCGACCCGAGTGAGCTGCTCGGCGATCAGATCTTCCTTCAGCTTCCGCTGGGCCGGAAGCGCCACATGCTGGAAGTCGCACCCGCCGCACCGTCCCGGTCCGGCGTGGGGACATAGGGGAGCGACCCGGTCGGCGGAGGGTTCCAGGATCTCGATGGCATCGGCACGCAGGAACGACGTCGTTTCCGAGGTGATCCGAGCCCGCACGCGCTCGCCGGGCAGGCTGTGGCGCACGAAGATCACCCGTCCGTCGGGCCCCCGGGCCACGCAGCCGCCACCGGCAGCGATGGCGCCTACCTCGAGTTCGACGATGTCGTCCGGCACGGTGGGATCTGGCACGGAAGGAGGGGTGACCATGCTCGGTTCTTAGCACTCTGTGGACCATGGCCTGACCAGCGGGTTGACCAGTGGGCCAGCCGGAGGCCACGTGCTGGCGACCGTCAGTCTCTGGGGCCCGGGAGGGCAGTACGGTGACTGCCTGACGATCGTCGTGCGACGACAGCAGGATTCCGGGGAGGAACCAGTGGACATCTTCGAGGCGCTCTACACGACACGGGCCATGCGCCGCGTGAAGCCCGACCCGGTGCCGATGGACGTGCAGGCTCAGATCCTGGATGCTGCGGTCCGCGCCCCATCGGGTGGAAACACACAGAACTGGCGCTTCCTGATGGTCGACGACAAGGACGTCATCGGCCAGATCGCCCCGCTCTACCGGCACTCGATCACCGAATTGTGGGAGACGGTCTACGCCGACCGCATGGCTGCAGCCAAGGCGGAGCCGGACAATCCCGAAAGCGTCCAGATGCTCAAGGTCCAGGCTTCTGCTGACTGGCTGGCAGATCACTTTGCCGAAGTGCCGCTGTTCCTCTTCGCCTTCATCCAGGGCGACCCGTCCGGGGGATCGATCTATCCGGCCGTCTGGAGCGCGCAGCTCGCCGCCCGTGCCCAGGGTGTCGGTAGTTCGATCACCGCCGTCCTCGGGTTCTGGCACCCGGACGAAACATTCGACATCCTGGGAGTGCCGAAGGATGAGGGGTGGATCATGGCGTGCTGCGTGTCCATGGGGTATCCGATGGGGCGCTGGGGCGTGGCCAAACGTCGGCCGGTCCAAGATGTCGCCTATCGGAACAAGTGGGGTGCTCCGATCGGGTTCACCGTCGACGAGCCGCTGTGGTCGCCCGAGGCGGGCTGACACCGTCGACACAAGGGCCCCCGGCGAGTCTCATTGGGAACGGCGGCTAAACACCCAGGTCAGCACCGTGCTGCTATCCTCGGTTCCGGCGTCTTGCGGGCGTAGCTCAATGGTAGAGCTGCAGGTTTCCAACCTGCTGACGAGGGTTCGATTCCCTTCGCCCGCTCCAATCAGATCCAGAGGAACCGGCAAGTCCTTGTCCCCTGGTGCTGGCCGAAAGCAAGCAGAGGCTCAGGCGAGATCACTGGGCCAGTTGGCTCGAATCCAGACGGGCGAGCACGCTCGGTCGAGGTGCCGCCCGGTATTCCGTGACCCATGGTCCCTCGTTCAGGACCTTGGCTGACCGAGGAGGAGCCACTGTGCGCTACGTGACCGAGGCCGCCGTGGCAGAGTGCCTCGCCGCGCTGGCCGGCGACGAGCCCCGCGTGGTGGTGACCGGCAACTTCGCCACCCCATATGAACTCCTTCGGATCCTCGAAGAGACGCTCCCCCGCTGTCGGCTCTTCTCCCTCAACATCCAAGATGGCTGGCCGAGCCGGGACGGCCTCATCACCGAGACGCCGTTCATCGGCCCCGGAGTACGGGAGGACCCAAGAGTCGAGTATCTCCCGATGCGGCTCTCCCTCGTCCCTCGCCTGTTCGAGACCTTGCGTCCGCCTGATGCCGTCCTGCTCCACACCACGCCTCCCCGCGACGGCAAGGTGTCACTCGGTATCGAGGTCAACCTGCTGCCCGCCGCCATCGAGTCCGTCGTCGCCCGTGGCGGACCGGTGATCGCCCAGGTCAACCCGCAAATGCCCTTCACCCGGGGGGACGCCCTGATCGACGTCGACCAGATCGACATCGCGCTCGAGGTGGACCGACCACTCCCTTCGCCGGCGCCCTATCCGAACGACCCGGTGGCCGAAGCAATTGGTGCCCTGGTGTCGAAGTACGCCATCGAAGGCGGGACCATCCAGTTGGGGATCGGGCAGATCCCCGATGCGGCAGCCACCCACCTGCGGGGCTGCCACGGCCTGGGGGTCTGGTCGGAGATGGTCAGTGACGGTGTTGTAGCGCTCGACCGGTCCGGCGCCCTCGACCCGCAACGCCTGCTCAACGCCTCATTCCTGTTCGGCTCGCCCGAGCTCTACGAGTGGGCAGACGAGAACCCCCGGCTCGTCATGCGCCGGACCGAAGTGGTCAACGACCCCGCGCTCATCGCCGACCAGCCCGCCATGCTGTCGATCAACACCGCACTCCAGGTCGACCTGTTCGTCCAGGCCAACGCCTCCTATGTTCGCTCGAAGATCTACTCGGGGTTCGGCGGTCAACCGGACTTCGTGAGCGGAGCGCTCCACTCCGTCGGCGGCCAAGCCGTCGTGGCCCTCCGTTCTTGGCATGCACCGAGCGGATCGTCCAACGTGCTCCCCCTCCTACGAGACCCGGCTACCTCGTTTCAGCACTCGGTCATCATCACCGAGCACGGGAGCGCCGAGGTGTTCGGGAAGCATGCCGGCGAACAGGCCCGGCTCCTGATCGACAATGTGGCCGACCCTCGTGCTCGTGACGAACTCCATTCGGGGGCGGCCGACCTAGGGCTCCGACTGCCGCACACGTAGGGTGCGCCCCGGGTCGTGTCGGCTCGCGGCTTGCGAGGCGGGACACGGGGGCCCTGCGCATGGAGCACAGGCCGCGGCCGCAGCCGCGGCCCGGGATACAGTCGGTCCATGAAGATCACGCCGGCCGGGGGCAGGGTCATCGGGTGCCTGGTCGAAAAGCAGCTGACCACGCCGCAGCACTATCCCCTCACCCGCAATGCCCTGGCGCTGGCCTGCAGTCAGTCCACCAACCGGGACCCTGTCGTCAGCATGGACGAAGCCGATGTCGGTGTGGCCCTGGAGAGTCTCCGCGGGCATCGACTGGTCCGGTTCGTGCAGCCATCGAGCGGTCGAGTGGTCGAACGGATCCGCCATGTGCTCGACGAGGTCTACGGCCTCGACGTCCCTGATCTCGCCGCACTTAGCGTCTTGTTGCTCCGCGGTCCGCAGACACCGGGGGAGATCCGGGGCCGGGCTGCTCGCATGGTGGAGATGGCCGATGTGCAGGCGGTCCAAGACGTCCTGGAGGGACTGGCCTCGCGTCCCGAGCCGCTGGTGGAGCTGCTTGCGAGGCGCCCCGGACAAAAAGAGGACCGCTGGAGACAGCTGCTGGCCAAGGAGTGGGACAGCGAGCCGGCACGGGATTCAGCGCAGGATCCACCAGTCGAACGGGGCAAGTCGGGCACCGCCGACTCCGACAGTGCAGATGCACCTGACCGCTACGGCATTGCAGACGCATCCGCCGACGCGACACCCGCGCTGTCCGCTGCGGAGACAGGCCAACGCGATCCATTCGCCGAGGACGTCCACGCGAGCATGCAGCGTCAGATCGACGAGCTGATCGATGCGGTCGCCAGGCTCGAAGGCGAACTCGCCACACTCCGCGACAACCTCGGGGGCTGATCGGCCCCTCCGGACCCGGCCAGGACCGCTAGGAGTCAGCGGACCCGAACCCGAACCCGCCACCGCTGCGCACCAAGCCCAAGTCGGCCATCGTGCGAATCCCGGGCCCGGCATCGCACAAGGCCGGGATCGAGTTGATCGCTTGCATGGCGGTGGCCACACTTGCTGCCCGAACGTGCTCAGCAATGGACACGTTCCGTTCGAAGCTGGCCAAGGTGAGCAGGTGGGCCTGGATCGACGGATCTCCCTCGATGGTGAGCGTCCATCCATCGGACGGAGTCGGCCAATGGGGCGGGTATTCGCCCCCGACTGTCCACAGTGCGTCGATCTCCACCATCGTCCGGCCCTGTCGGAGCCCCCGCCAGTGCCACCGCTGGCCGGAGACGGTTCCCGCGGCCAGCGTGATGCCGAAGATGTCGTGATCGCGTGTCGCCAAGACGAGGTCGACCTCCGTGGTGATCTCGTCGATGCCTGCCCCGAGCCCGTCAGCAATAAGCGCCACCTCTTCTTTGAAGATCCCGCTGTTGAACGCCAGGAAGTCGCTCGCCTCCTCGGTCACCTCATCAGCCGGACGCCCGAAGCGCATGTTGTCGAAGGTGATGTTGGTGCTCTCGTAGAAGGACCAGTCGGCCCGCTCCTGCAGGGACACACGCTCGATGCTCCGACACATGCCCGACAGGGCAAACGGCAGCACGCCGCTCAGGTTGCCAGGGTTGAGGCCGGTTCCGTGGATCGACGAGCTACCTCGTTCGCAGGCATCGAGCAGGCGGGCCAGGTCGGACTCGGGCAGCGCCTTCGGGTAGAAGAGGAACGCCGTGGTCACGACGTTCTTTCCGCTGGCCAGGAGGGCGCAAACGTCATCCAGCGACGTATTCCTAGGCATGTAGGCAACGCAGTCCGCATCGAGCGCGAGCAGCGCATCGATGTCACGGGTGGCTGTCACACCGATGGGCTCGCGACCGGCGAGCACTCCGAGGTCGGCGCCGTCCTTCTCGGGCGAATGCACCCAACCGCCCACCAGATCGAGGTCGGGTCGGTCGATCATGGCTCGAATCGACTCGACCCCTTGGGCCCCTGTCGCCCACTGGATCACCTTGTAGCCCATGAATCCCCCTCCAACTCGTCGCCACCGACTGTCGTGCGGCAACGCAGAGCGTAGGTCGCGACGCGCCTTCGACGGAGCCGAGGATCGCGCAATGGACGGTGTCGCCCGCGGCGACCAGGTAGGTTCAGTAGATGGCATCAACTGCTCCGGCCACGGCCGAGGGGGTGGCCGGCCCAGGCGGGGCAGACGGAGGAAGCACTGCCGGCGGACGGTCACCGGTCCTGCTGCTCCTTGCGTCCGGACAGTTCGTCATGACCCTCGACAGCTCGGTCATGAACGTCTCGATCCAATCGGTGGCCAACGATCTCGGCACCACGGTGACGGGCATCCAGACCGCCATCACGCTCTACACCTTGGTGATGGCCGCCTTCATGATCACCGGCGGAAAGATCGGCGCCATCATCGGCCGCCGCAAGACGTTCGCGATCGGCCTGGTCGTCTACGCATGCGGTTCGATGGTGACCGCCCTCGCCCCGAACCTGACCGTTCTGATCATCGGGTGGTCACTGCTCGAAGGGCTCGGTGCCGCGTTGATCATGCCGGCCATCGTTGCCTTGGTGGCCGGCAATGTCGCGAAGGAAGGTCGGTCCGCCGCCTACGGGTTGATCGCCGCCGCCGGTGCTGTTGCCGTGGCAGCCGGACCGCTCATCGGCGGTGCAGTGACCACGTTCGCCTCCTGGCGCTGGGTCTTCGTCGGCGAGGTCGTCATCGTGGGGATCATCCTGCTCTTCGTCCGCAAGATCCATGACACGCCCCCCGAGGAGCGCAAGCCCTTTGACTTCTTCGGAGCCATCTTGTCGGTGGTAGGGCTCAGCTTGACCGTCTACGGGGTACTGCGGTCAGGCACCTGGGGGTGGGTCCACCCGAAGCCGAACGCTCCTGAGATCGCCGGGGTGTCACTGGTGTTCTGGCTGGTCGTGGTCGGCCTGCTCGTCATCGGTGCACTCATCGAGTGGGAGTCACGACGTGTCGCCCACGACAAGGAGCCGCTCTTCGATCCGGCCATGTTCTCCAACCGCCAGATGACCGGTGGTCTCATCGCGTTCTTCTTCCAGTTCTTCATCCAGGCTGGCGTGTTCTTCACCATCCCGCTCTTCTTGTCCGTGGTGCTCGGCCTCAACGCGCTCCAGACAGGGCTCCGGCTCCTCCCGTTGTCGATCACCCTGCTCGCCTCGGCCTTGCTCGTACCGAAGCTGGCACCACGGGCCTCGCCCCGCCGCGTGGTGCGGATCGGCCTGTACCTCATGTTGTCCGGCACCATCGTGCTGGTCGCCGGACTTTCCCCTGGGGCCGGGCCGGAGATCGTGCTCATCCCAATGGCCCTCATCGGACTCGGCATCGGTGCCCTCGCATCACAGCTCGGGGCAGTCACCGTTTCCGCTTTCCCTGACTCGATGAGCGCCGAGGTCGGTGGCCTCCAGAACACGTTCACGAACTTTGGGGCGTCGCTCGGCACTGCCCTGGTGGGGGCCGTCTTGATCGGGAGTCTGAGCAGTGCGTTCCTCGGAGGGGTGTCCACCAACGCAGCCATTCCCGCCGAGGTCGTCTCTCAGGCGAGTGTCACCCTCGAAGCAGGCATCCCCTTCGTGTCCGACGCGCAGCTGCAAGAAGGCCTGGCTAAGACCAGCCTCCCACCCGAGACCCAGTCTGCGATCGTCGACGAGAACGCTGCGGCCCGGCTGGTCGGACTCCGGACCGCCTTGGCGGTGGTTGCGTTGTTGACGGTGGTTGCCATCTTTTTCGCCAGGATGCTCCCCAACGTGTCGCTCATCGGTGACAAACAGCCAACCGAGCCTCGACGGAGGCGCCACCGGACTGGCTGAACGTCCGCAACACTGCGAACGGTACCTCCTGACCAGGGGTTCTTTCGTTTCATGGGACTTTGGTCCCATGGTCGCCCGCTTCCGAGAAGTCGGTAAAGGTAGCGGACGCCCGAGCCGATGACCCAGGTGTGAGATTCGATCTCGTCCACCCGACACCACGACAGCTTCGAGACGGAGTCACGTGCGGGCTCATCGCCGAGTCGATCATGGTCCCCGTCCTGTTGTCGCTGACCTTCGTCAACCACACCTCGGTCAGATGGGGGTACATGGCGGCGGCCGTCGCCTGTATCGCTGCCTCCATCGCCTACCAGGGCGTCTACACGCTGGTGACCCGGGGCGAGTCGAGCATGACCTCCCAGGCCAACTCGTGGTTCATCATCGCCTGCCTGGCCTTGGCTGGCCTCGCCTGCATCGAGCTCTCCACGGCCACGCCCGCAGCGCTCTATACCCCAGCGATGCTGGTCGGCGTCATCTTCGTGTCCATCGTCGGCGATCGACGGATGCAGCTGGTGGTCGACATGTACGCGCTCGCACTCATCGCGCTCATCGGGTGGGTCCAAGGCCTGCGGGGTGGCGAGTTCGTGGTGTCGATGGTGATCTACGCCTCGACCATCGCGGTGGTCAACTTCATCTGCGCCCGGACCGTCGGTTCGCTCACCGGGCAGATCAACTTCTCCCAGGCTCTGGACTCCCTGAACGACTGCTTCGACGAGGTCGACATCGATGGATCCAGCCCGACGTCGGAAACGTTCGCCCAGATCTTTTCGAGAGGCCTCCCGTACGTAGCGTGCATCCTGCCGGCTGAGCGTGTGGCCGTGTTCAACCGGAACCGTTCCCTGGATCGGTTCACCCTGGTCGCCTCGTGGCCCGACCTTTCTGCTGACTGCGGGGACCTCACCCGGGTCTCGGTGGCCGCCAAGGCACTCGCCTCCAACTCCGTGGAGTTGGATCCCTATTACTGCGCCCTGCCCGTCGGCTACGCCGCCGATGGCGAACTCATCATGGTGATCGAGCGGACGCTGCCCGAAGTCCAGAGCGAAGCACGCACCGCCGAGGCGGCTGGCCTGTTGGCCGCCTCGTTCCTGCGTATCACCAGCCAGGCCAACTTCGTCACCGGCCTCCGCACCGAAAGCCGGACTGATCCGCTGACCGGCTTGGCCAATCGGCGTTCTCTCATGGAGCGAATCGAAATGGAGATGGCCCACGCACTCCGGTCGGAGACCCCGCTGAGCGTGGCCATGGTCGATCTGGACCACTTCAAGGACTTCAACGACCAATACGGCCATGTCGTGGGCGACACGGTCCTTCGCTCGGTATCGGCCATGATGGTTTCGAACACCCGTGACCAGGACCTCGTGGCCCGCTATGGCGGCGAAGAGTTCTGCCTGGTCCTGCCCGACACCGACCTGCTGGGCGGGCACAACCTCCTCGAGCACCTCCGGTCGGGCGGTCGGGACGCGACCACCGACCTCGGCGTCACCATGTCGGTCGGGCTCACCAGCTGGGACGGGATCGAGGATCCGCTGACCTTCATCGACAGGGCCGACCGCGCCCTCTACCGGGCCAAGAACTCCGGTCGGGACCGGGTCGTCTCCATCGCCGCCTACACCGACCAGTAGGACAGATGATCGGGTGGTCGCTCCCATCCACGAGCAGCCGCCATCGGCCCCAGCGGCCTCGATTCAGTCCGGCGCCGCCATGATCAGATAGACGTTGTCGTCGATTGCGAACGAGTTGACGATGGAGAAGCCTTGGGCGGCCAGTGTGTCGAGCTCACCTTCGAGCTCCAACCGCCGCTCCGCCACCACCAACCGGCCGCCGTGCAGACGCAGTACCCGATGCTTCGTCATGCGACCGCTCCGTTCCTCGATGTACCGCCGGCGAGCTCGCCCGAATCGGTGATGACGAGGCCCCCTTCGCGGGTGCCGTCGCCCAAGCCGACCGGTTCTGGCCGGACCCGGATGAACCACTCCTGCCCCCAGACCTCGGTAAAGAGATCATCGGGCATGGACAAGAAGAAGCTCTCTTCGCCGATCTGGCTGGCATGGGCCCGCATGGCTTCGCGTTTGGTCTCGACGTAGGAGCGCACGTCGACTTCGGTGGTGATGCGCTCGGACGGCTCCCCCATGGTGTCCGCTCCCTCGAGGTTGTCCTCGGGCCCGAACTCGGACTCGGCGGCGCGCCTGCGCAGCTCCAACATGAAGCCGCGGTCCATCGTGGTCATGTAGACGACCGGAGTACCGGCGCGTTCGGCTGCAGCCATGCCGACGGTGTGGACCTGGACGTGGTCCGGGTGCCCGTAGCCGCCGTGCTCGTCATAGACCACGAGGACGTCGGTCGACTCCTCGACGAGGATCCCGGCCAGGCGGTCGGCCGCCTCATCGCCATCGGCCGTGGCGAAGCAGTCCGGGCGGGTGTTGGAGTCCTCGCCCTCCATGCCTGAGTCGTGGTAGCCGAGGAACAGCTGGCGGGCAACGCCTAGGACTGATGCGGCCTCGGCCAACTCTGTTGCCCGTCGCTCGCCGAGGGACTCCCCTGCCTCCAGAATCCCGTCGGCCACCTCCCCCAGCTCGCCCCGGGTGGCTGTCACCAGAACGACCCGGTGGCCTTCGGCGGCAAGAGAGGCCATGGTGCCGCCGGTGGCGATCGCCTCGTCGTCGGGATGGGCGTGGAAGAAGGTCACGGTGGCCATTGACCGCACCCTAGCGTCCGGTCAGCCCAGTGGAAGCTGTGGCGCCTCGGCCAGGGAGAGCTCGCCCGAGATGGCCTTGGCCGAACTGCGGCGCCGCCCGGCGGCAGTCACGGCAAAGATGCGCTCTGGGCCGAACGAGCGGATGGTGCGGTCCCCGGGGCGCCCGCCGATGACCTCCACGCACTCGGTCCCATTGTGCTGGTTCAGGACGTGGGCACGAAACACCCATGAGGCACCTCGAAGGGACAGTCCGCTGACGACTACCGGATCACCAGTGCGCAGCCCGTTCCACGCCTCGGAACGCTCCAGATGGTCCGAGGCGCGCAGAGCGGCCTTCTTGGCTCCGGCGGTGGCGCCCCTGCTCAGTGTCCGCTCCCGCTGGAAGCCCGCTCCTCGCGCATGGTCCGTACCCGGTGGATGATGAGGATCACGACGAGGACCACGAAGAGCACGGCGGCCGCATAACCGGCGTAACTGAACTTCTTCTCGACCGTGGCGTAAGTGCTCCCCAGCGAGTAGCCGAGGCTGGCCAGGGCCGTCGTCCAGACGGCGCAGCCGATGACGGTGAAGATGAGGAACTTCGCCATCGCCATCTCACCGAGGCCGGCGGCAAAGGAGACGAAGGAGCGCACCAGCGGGACGAATCGGCCGAAGAGCACCAGCGGTTCGCCGTGCTTGGCGAACCACGACTCGGCGCGATCCAGGTCCTTGTGGGTCAAGAGGACGTACTTCCCGAACCGGTCGACCAGGGGCCGACCTCCGTACATCCCGATCAGGTACCCCACGAGCGATCCGAGCACCTCGCCCAGCGTGGCGAGCACGATGACCAGGACCAGGGACAGTTGGTAGTGGCCCTGGGACGGGTCCCCCGCCACTTTCAGGATCTCCCCCGAGGCGAGGGCGCCACCGCCGAGGATTGCCAGTTCGGACCCTGCAGGTATCCCCATGGAGGAGATGAAGCTGAGGCCGAAGATGGCGATGTAGCCGTAGGTGTAAAGGAACTTCTCCATCCGCTTGTTCTAGTCGCTCTGGGTGATCCGGTCGGCCATCGGCCCCCCGGCCGTCATGTTCTCGTCAGGTGTCGTGCCTGACCGGTGTCGGGATCATGTCGGCTACCGTCACCTGCGTGCCCACTGGACCGGACCCCGCCGCCGACCCCGCCGCCGACCCCGCCGCCGACCCCGCCGCCGACCCCGCCGCCGACCCCGCGAAATTCACCACCACGCCCGACGGCGTGGATCTCGCCCTCTACGATTTCGGTGGATCCGGGGCCGACCTCCTCATGGTCCACGCCACGGGGTTCTGTGCTGGCGTGCTTCTTCCGTTGGCCCACGCGCTGCGTGATCGATTCCACTGCTGGGCGCTCGACCTGCGCGGCCACGGGCGCTCCGCGCGCCCCGTTGATGGCGACTACGCCTGGTCGGGGTTTGCTGTTGACGTGCTCGCCGCCGTCGACGCCCTCGGCCTCGACCGACCCCTCGCCTTCGGCCACTCGTGCGGCGGAGCCTCGCTCCTGCTGGCCGAACAAGCCCGACCCGGGGCCTTCGAGAGCCTCTACCTCTTCGAACCTGTCGTCGTCCCTGATCAACCGGTTCCGTTCCCCCTCGAGGAGAATCCGCTGTCCGCCGGGGCCAGGCGTCGTCGTGACACGTTCCCGTCAGCCGCAGACGCCTTCGTGAACTTCTCTTCGAAGCCACCGTTCGAGGCCCTTGAGCCAGCCGTGCTGCTGCGCTACGTAACCGACGGGTTCGAACCGGTGCCCGCCTCCGAAGGTGGGGACGGCACCGCGATCCGCCTGCGGTGTCGGCGAGAGGACGAAGCCCAGGTCTACGTCCACGGGTTCGGCAACGGTGCCTTCGCCCGCCTCGGCGAGGTCCAGTGCCCGGTGACGTTCGCCTACGGGACGATGACCGACGCGTTCGGCAAGGAGATCATGACCATCGATGCCTCCCGTGTGCCCGACGCTGTCGTCGAAGAGCACCATGAGCTCGGACATTTCGGTCCGCTCGAGCGACCCGACGCCATGGCCGACGGGGTGCGGCGGGCACTGACCTTCCCTGACGGCACAACCGGGCCGTAGGCTCAGGGCGTGCCGTTCGAACCGCCCCGGTCCCTGTCCCCCTCCAAGGTGTCCTCGTTTCGTAGTTGCGCGCTCGCCTTCCGGTTCACCGCCATCGAGCGCCTACCTGACCCAGCCACGGTCGCCACGGTCAAGGGAACCCTGGTCCACAGTGCGCTCGAGGGGCTCTTCTGGAACCATCCCCAGGGCCGGCGGTCCCCCGTGGCTGCTGCTTCTGAGTTGGACGCCGCCTGGACCGCCCTCCAAGCCGACCTGGACTTCCTGTCCCTCGACCTGACTCCGGACGAGGCGGGCGCCATGCGTGCCGACGCCGAGCAGCTGGTCGCCAACTACTTCGTGCTCGAAGACCCGAACGAGGTCACCCCGGTCGGAATCGAGCTGACCCTCGAGGCCCGCCTGGGCGATGTCCGCTTCCGGGGCATCCTCGACCGGCTGGACCGCACCCCGGATGGCGAACTCGTGGTGATCGACTACAAGACCGGCCGCGCACCGCCTCCGGCCTACGAGCAGGCTCGCCTGACCGGGGTCCAGCTCTATGCACTCCTGTGCCAAGAGGTCCTCGGCCGTCGACCCGTCCAAGCGAAGCTTCTGCACCTGAAGGAACCCACCGTGATCACCGCCGAGCCGTCCGAACAGGGCCTGAAGGGCCAACGAACCAAGACGATGGCGGTGTGGACAGCCATCGAACGGGCCTGCCGTGACGAGGACTTCCGACCCAATACCGGGCCGCTGTGCCGATTCTGCCGGTTCCAGGAGTTCTGCCCAGCCTATGGGGGCGATCCCTCCTTGGCCGCTGCAGCCTTCGCCACGTCCGGGCAGGGGGCGGCATGAGCGGTCCCGAACAGGAAACAGCCGGGCGGGCGTCGGCGTCAGGGTTCCTCGCCGTGGTCGATGCGGCCGACGACAGGGTGGACCGGCTGTTCGAGCCGCTGCGCGGTGTCCCATCGATCGATGCAGTAGCCAAGGTGATCACCGGACTCGGGGACCACGGCGTGCTGTGGACAGGTATTGCTATGTGGCGGGGTCGACGGTCGGGACCGACGCGGCGGGCGTCCATCCGCGCCCTGGGGGTCGCAGGGGTGTCCTCGACCTTGGTCAACACGGGCATCAAGCAGGTGGTCGGGCGGGAGCGACCCGACCAGACAGACCTGCGGATCTCGAACGCCGGGGTTCCGGTGCGAGAGCCCAAGACCAGCAGCTTCCCGAGCGGGCACACCCTGGCGGCGTTCTGTGCGGCGGCCGTGCTGAGTCGCCCAGGTGACCGTTCGGGCAACGCCTTCTTGTATTCGGCTGCGGGCCTCATCGGCGTGAGCCGGATCCACCTACGAGCCCACCACGCCTCCGACGTGGTCGGCGGGGTCGTCATCGGCACTGCGCTGGGGCTCGTCGTCCGCCGCTTCCGCTGATCGACGACGTACCCGTCCTGCAACCCTCGGGCCAGGCCATGAGGAATGGAACCTCCTTCTTGGGGGTTGTCCGTGGCATGACCACCCCGCTGTCCTTCGCCGTGACCTGGGACTACCGCTGTCCATTCGCCCGCAACGGGCACGAGCACATCCTCGACGGCTTGGAAGGCGGGGCCGAGTGGGATGTGACGTTCGTCGCGTACTTCCTCAACCAGGGGATGGGCACCGAAGGCCAGAACACCTGGGGCGACCCTGCCCACCAGTCTGATCTTTTTGCTTTGGCGGCCGGCGTCGCGGTCCGGGACCGCTTTCCCGAGCACTTCCTAGCCGTGCATCGGTCGCTGTTCACCGCCCGTCACGACGAGGCCGCAGACCTCCGCGACCGATCGGTGGTGCATGCCGCTCTGGCCCGCACCGGGGTCGACGCCGACGCAGTGCTCGCCGAGGTGGACGCCGGGTGGCCCGCGGAGGTAATCCGCAAGGAGCACGAGCGCTGCGTCGAAGAGCTCGATGTGTTCGGCGTGCCGACCTTCGTCGTCGAAGAGGACGCCGTGTTCGCCCGACTCATGAACCGGCCCGGTGGCGATAGTGCCCTGGCCCGCTCCACGATCGACCGGATCCTCGGCCTCATCGAGGGCAGCCCCGAACTGAACGAGTTCAAGCACACCCGCCTGTCTCGCTGACAGACACAGCGGCCACCCACTGACCGACACGGCGTCCGATCAGGCAGTGCCGGTCAGGTCGCACGGGTCAGGCTGCACCGGATCGGGTAGCGACCTCCGGGATGACGAGACGCGTCAGATGCCTACGATCCCGGACAGCGTGTCGATCGATGCCCGTATTTCGGCACCACTTCCGAACGGAGCGCCGCAGAAGTCGGTCGTCCCGATGTCCGCGAGACGGCGAACCTGGTCGGCCACCTCGGAAGCCGTGCCCACGATGGCCACGTCGGCAGGTCCTGCTGCACCTTCGCGGTCGAGCATGGCCCGATACGACGGCAGGTGGCCGTAGACGGCGAAGACTTCGGCTGCCGTCGCCCGGGCGGCGGCGGCGTCGTCGGTCACGCACACCGGGAGTCCGACTCCGATCCGGGGCGTGGGACGACCGGCCTCGGCGGCAGCGGCGTTGATCGTCGGGATGATGTGCTCTTCGACGGTGGCAGGACCGGTCATCCAGGTGATGGTCCCTGCGGCCATGCGGCCAGCGATGTTCAACATGACCGTGCCGAGCGCGGCAACCAGGACATCTGGAGCCGGGGCGGCAACCTGGATCGGCCCGAACGTCGACGCGCTGAGCGTCTCTCCGGCGAACGTGACCTGCTCCCCTGCCAGCACCGGCATCAGGATCTCCAGGTACTCACGCATGTGCCGCGCCGGCTTGTCGAAGGACATGCCGAACACGTTCTCGATGACCATCTGGTGAGAGAGTCCGATACCGAGGGTCAGGCGCCCACCGCTGGCCGCCTGGACGGTGAGTGCCTGAGCGCCCAACATCACCGGGTGCCGCGGATAGGTCGGGACTACGGCTGTGCCGAACTGGATACCGGGCACCTCACGCGAGATGGCAGCGATGGCGGTCAGTGCATCGAGAGCGAAGATCTGGGACGACCATGCCGTCTCCATCCCCGCCTCGGCGAGTGCGGCCACCTGGCCCACCACATCGTCGAACGGCTTTTCGGTATCGAACATCACGCCGATGCGCATCGGTCCTCATTTCTTGTCGTTTGCCGCCGAACGGGCGACACCGGCCGGAGAATCCGAGGTGCGGCTCCGAACCAATCCTTAACCGTACCGGGCGAGCGGACAGGCCACCGCCAGATGGGCACCCGATGTGCCTTCGCCGCGTGCTTCATGCAGAATGAGCGCATGTCAGTTGCCATCATCATGGGAAGTTCATCCGACGCGTCCATCATGGACGATGCCGTCCAGACACTGCGGTCCTTCGACATCCCCGTCGAGGTCCGCGTACTGTCGGCCCACCGCACGCCCGACGACACCATCGCCTTCGCCCGTGAGGCCGCAGGCAACGGGGTCCAAGTGATCATCGCCGCCGCCGGCGGTGCTGCTCACCTTGCCGGCGTGGTGGCTGCCACCACCCCGCTCCCGGTGATCGGCGTCCCGGTTGCGCTCGCCAACCTCGGCGGTCTCGACTCGCTGCTGGCCATGGTGCAGATGCCGAAGGGCATCCCGGTGGCCACAGTGGCGGTCAACGGCGCCCGCAACGCCGCACTGCTCGCCATCCGCATCATCGCCCTGTCCGATGCCCGGATAGCAGCCGAGTTGGAGCGCTTCATCGCCAATCTGGCCGATCAGGTCCGTGACATGGACGCCGAAGTCATCAGCCGGTACACGCAGGCTTGAGCCGGACGGCAGCAATCACTTCGCCGCCCTGCCCATCCGTGGGCCTGGAGCGAGGGGTAGCGTTCTGCGTGGATGACAGCAGTGTGGCCGTGGGCCGCTAGGTGAAGATGATGGAGGAACACCGGATGCAGAAGCGACACACGGCCACCCTGGCGATCCTGGCGCTCGGCGCACTCGGACTTTCCGCCTGCGGCTCCACTTCATCCTCGTCGGCCCCCACGACCACCGGGGCCAGCGTCTCGACGACCACGGCAACGATGACGCCCGGGGCCGGAGTTTCGACGACGACAACGGCCCATGGATCGCCGACCACCTCCGTTGGGGGTACTGCGCCATCTGGACTCTGCGCCGACATCGCCACCTTCTCCAAGCAGGAGCAAGGGCTCGTCACGGCCGAGCAGTCGGCCGGAAGCAGCTCGGCAAGCCTGAGCGCCCTCCAGTCCTACGCCAAGCAGTCCAAGGCTGACTTCGACAAGGTGGCGCCCAAGATCACCGCCGACCTCGCTTCTGCGCCAACCATCGTGCAGAAGGCCTGGGCCTCGCTGCAGCCCCAGGTGGACCAGCTGTTCCAGGCAGCGGCCACCGCCACCAGCATGGAGGGATTCACCCGGGCCGCGGCCTCGGTCGAGTCGACCAACGGCTTCTCCAGCGCAAACGCGACCCTGAGCACGTTCGCCAAGGGAGTATGCCCGGCAACCTCGGGCGGCTGATTCACCAGACAGGTCCGGGCCCATGCCAAGAACCCCGGCGTCCTGCGAACGCTGGCCTTGGGCCGGTCCCCCTAACGGGGAGCGAGCCCCTCGACCGCATCAGCCAAGTCCACCCCGAACGGCAGGACTGCGAGCACAGGGATGTCGACGCCGTTGGCCACATAGCGGGTCACGTGCTCGCGGCACTGCGCATAGGAGCCGTGCACGATGAGCTCGTCGACCACCTCGTCAGGAATGGCCGCCAAGGCGCCTTTGCGGTCCCCCGCCTTCCACAGGTCCCACATCGGAGTCAGAGCATCACCCCGGCCGAGCCAGCGATGGAACTCGGCATAGACCCCAACGTTCAGGTATGCCGTGATCATCCGGCGCCCGATGGCGCGTGCCATGTCGGCGTCTTCCGACGGGATCACGAAGATCCGTGCTGCCACCGGGATGTCGGCCCCCAGCTCGGGCGTGACAGTGGCGACGTCGGTGGCGGACAGCCAGTTGATGATCACACCATCAGCGGCCCGTCCGGCGAGGCGCAGCATGCCCGGGCGGAGCGCGGCCAGGAAGATCGGCGGCGGCTGCTCGACTGGGCGGGCCAGCCGGAAGCCCTTCACCTCGAAGGTGTCGTACGCCATGTCGACCTTCTCGCCCGACAGGGCGGAGCGCAAGAAGGCGATGGTGTCCCGGACCCGCTTGTAGGGCTCGGTGAACGGCACGCCGTTCCACTTCGACACGATGACGTCCGATGAGGTGCCAAGTCCGAAGGTGAAGTGCCCAGGAGCGGCCTCGGCCATGGCCGCCACGCTTTGGGCCAGCAGAGCCGGTCCGCGGGTATAGGCCGGGATGATTGCCACCCCCAACTGCAGCTCAGGCGTCCACGCCGCCGCCAGAGCCAGCGGGGTGAAGCCGTCCAGTCCATCGGTCTCGGCTGACCAGACGTCGGTGTATCCGAGATTCAGAAGGTCCTGGTACCACCGGCGGTGCTCCGTCAGCGGAACTCCGTCGAAGGGCACGGTGATTCCATACCGTGCGCCGGGCGAGCTGGAGATTGTGGGATCGAGGTTCGTTTCGGCCTGGGTCATGGCCCCCGTAATACACCCTCCGTGCACACTGGTCCCATGACCCAGAACCTCGAGGCCCGGATCAGCGGGCACCAACCCCGACTTCCCCTGGTCGACATCGATGCGGAGGGCGAAGGAGCGGCCCGATCAGCGCCATCACCCGACCCCGACGCTGACTGGCGGCTCGACGAGCACACCCGCATGGTCGGACGCATGGGGATCGCCGCCGCCCGTGCCCGGCTCCACTCCTCCTCGAGTAGGCGGACCGGTCCCGGCCGAGGCACTGATGCCTCGACCTCTCGACGGACGCCCGATCGCGCCGCCTGACCAGGTGCCGACTACGGTCGGGGTATGGCGACCGTGGCCCAACGTCTCGGGGCTGGCCCAGATGCCCGCTTCCTGATCCTGAACTGCGCCGACCTCGGCTTCTGCCAGTCGGCAAGCACCGGGGTCTACCAGGCGTTGCGCGAGGGGCTGGCCACCTCGGCATCCCTGCTCGTACCCGCCCCGTGGGCCCGAGAAGCGGCGTCCCGGTTCCGGGGAGACGACATCGGCGTTCGCCTGACCCTCAATGCCGAGCACGACCTCTACCGATGGGGGCCGATCACACAGGCCCCATCGCTCCTCGACGGTGATGGCGGCTTTCCTCGCACGATCACCGACGTCTGGGACCACGCCGACCTCGACGAGGTGCGCCGCGAATGCCGCGCTCAGGTGGAGCGGGCCGTCCTTTGGGGCTTCGACATCAGCCATCTCGATGCCCACATGGACGCCCTGCTGCTCCGGCCTGAATTCTTCGACATCTACCTGGAGCTCGCCGTCGACTTCGGTCTGCCCCTCCGACTCCCAGATGCCGGTGTCGAACCGAATGTCGGCTTCCCCATCCGCCACCTTGCCGCTGAGGAAGGCGTCCTCTTCGCCGACCACGCCTTCACAGTGCCGGACCGGGGTGGGCGTGCCGTCCTTCTGGATCTCTTGCACTCGCTGCAGCCCGGCGTGACCGAGATCACGCTGCACCCTGCAGTGGATACTCCCGAGTTGCGAGCAGCATCATCTGACTGGGAGGCCCAGGTGGCCGACCTGACCCTTCTCGTCGGCGATGCCGAAGTGGCGTCCGCAGTGGCGTCCACTGGTGCGAAGACGATCGGCTACCGGCCCTTGCGCGAGGCCATGCGGGCAACAGCACGGGCGTGAGCCCTGACGTGAGCTCGAACGTCGTCGCCAACGCTGACGCCGCCGCTGAGGTTCCTGGTCCGGCGTCCGGACCGGGACCCCGCCCCCTGGTCATCACCGGGCTGCTCCTACTCGACCCGCACGGCAACGCGCCTACGTCCGTCGAATCCCTGACGTTCGACGACGATGGCATCGGAGTTGTCCGCATCCACGGCCAAGCCCCTCGGGTGCTGCCCTGGGATTCGGTCATCACACATGCCGTCGAACCCTGGGCCGGCGGGGTGATCCCCGAGTGGTGGGTCGAGGCCACTCCGCCTCGGGACGAACCGTCGGAATCCCTCGAGACCGACCCCGTCGGGCGCGCCTTGGCCGGAACTGTCACGAGCAGTCACCTGCTCCCTCACGCCGACGCCGGCGCACTCATCAGCATCCAGACGCGCACCGGCACCTACCGCTTCCTGCGCTCTGGTGCACAGGCATCCGAGCTCGCTCCCCGGATCACCGAGTTCACCATCCATCACCAGGGCCCGTCCGGCGTGTCGACGGTCACCACGGTGGCAGCCGGGCGCAGCCTGCACGGTTCCGCATCCGGACGGTCGACGTGGAGCCGCGTCCGACCGTGGCTGATGGTGCTCATGGTGGTGGTGATCGCCGCTGCAGTCACGGCGATCCTGCTGCAGAGTGCAGGGGTGATCCACTTGCCCTACCTCGGAAGTAGCAGTTCGACGGCAGGGCCGGCGGTGCCGTTGCTCAGCCCGCTGTAGCCGCTGCGATCCGACTGCGGCTCGCCCGAGCGTCGTCGGTCGCGGACATGGCCAGCACGTCGAGGACGATCGCCATGTCGCCGCCCACCTTCATCCGGCCCTGCATGAACGCCACGCTCGAGTCGAGGTCACCGGCCAGAACTGCCTGCGCATCCACATCCGTCAGAGTGAGGACGGCATCAGGTGCATCCCCCGGCCCCATCGCGCTGCCGACGAGCTTCCCACCCGCGAACTCGAGAGAAAACGCCGTGTCCCCGTCGTCGCCCCCGGTCACATCGACCTGGATCCGTCCCGACAATGTCGAAGGGCCGGCAAGATCGCCGGACTCGGCCAGCACGGTGGCTACCCACTGCTCGGTCAGCCAGGTGCTCAACTGCCCACCCGCGCGTCGACAGAAGCAAACAGATCGACCTCCACCACTCCATCCCAATCGACGGCGGACACGGTGCCGTTCGGCGCACCGATCAGCGCCAGGCGGTAGTCGTCGTGGGGCTGGATCGTCCCCATGACCTCGGGCGGAAGCCCGAACCAGAACTTCGACTCGGGGTCGACCTGCGTGGCATGGGCCAGTAGGGCCAGGCGCCGGACGTCGGTATAGCCGGTGATGTCGACGACCGCCGTCGGCACGTCTTCGGGCATTGAGTCCCACCGATCGCGCCAAGCCTCATCGAACGGTGACTCGAGCCCGAGTTCCTCGAACTTGTCGTGGATGGCTCGGAACCGGGCCGCCGAATGGACGGTGTAATAGAGCTTTGCCGGCTGGTAGGCCGGTCCGGCATCGACGAACTGCAGCGGGTCCCCGGCGGCCTGGAATGCAGCCAGCCCGGCGTCGTGCACCCGCAGGTGATCCGGATGCGGATAGCCGGTCTGATCGTCGCCGTAGATGACCATGACCTGGGGACGGGTGCGGCGGACGATCGCTACCAGTCGTTCGACGGCCTCCTGCAGCGGTGCGGCGGCAAAGCAGTCCGGGTTGGCGTTCGCCTCGGAATCCGCCATCCCAGAGTCGCGGTAGCCGAGCATCACCACCTCGTCGTACCCGATGATCTCCGTGGCCCGAGCGAGCTCCTCACGGCGCACGGCGGCGAGGTTGCCGTGCACCTCGGGGGTGTCGAGGGCCGGATTGAGGATCTCCCCCTCTTCCCCCCCGGTGCAGCACACCAAGACGGTGCGCACGCCGTCCGCGTGATACCTAGCGACGGTTCCCGCCCCCTTGGAGGCTTCGTCGTCAGGATGGGCGTGGATCGTCAGGATGCAGCGTGATTCGGACACGGCGATCACGCTACCGGGATGGCGGCGCCTACACTGCACATTGAGCGTGAGGAAGGATCATCACCAATGGGTGTCATGAAGCGCATGTCCGGAATTCTCCAGGCCAAGACCAACAAGCTGCTGGACAAAGCAGAAGATCCGAGAGAGTCCTTGGACCTCTCCTATCAGAAGCTCTTGGAGAACCTCCAGAAGGTCCGCCGCAGCGTGGCCGATGTGACCACCGCCAAGAAGCGGATCGAACTCCAGGCCACCCAGCTCCAGGCCCAGGCCGACAAGCTCCAGCAGCAGGCGAAGGACGCCCTGTCCCAGGACCGAGAGGACCTGGCTCGTGAGGCGCTGGCACGTCGGGCCGCATTGGCCCCGCAGTTGGACGAGCTCCAGACCCAGCACCAGCAGGTAGCAACCCAAGAGGCCAAGCTGATCGCCACCGCGCAGAACCTCCAGGTCCAGGTGGATGCCTTCCGTACCAAGAAGGAGACCATGAAGGCCACCTACACGGCGGCCGAGGCCCAGACCAAGATCGGCGAGGCCGTCTCCGGCATCTCTGAGTCGATGGGTGATGCCGGCATGTCCGTGCAACGGGCTCAGGACAAGATCGACAGCATGCAGGCCAGGGCAGGTGCCATGGACGAGCTGCTGGCGTCTGGCGCGCTCACCGATCTCACCAATCCGGTCGACGATATCCAGGCCCAGCTCGACCAGGTATCGGCGACCAACACCGTCGACGCCGACCTGGCCGCACTCAAGGCCGAACTCGGGACGGCCGCCCCGGCGCAGCTCGGTACGGCAGAGCCCTCTGCGACTACCCCAGCGTCCGAAGGCGGGGCGCCGGCATGATCGTGCGCATCCTCGGAGAAGGCCAGTTCGACGTGGGCGACGACGAGCGTGGGACGCTCGACGGTCTCGAGGCGAGCCTGAACGCCGCCGTCGAGGGTGACGACGATGCTGCATTCGCTACCGCGCTGACCGCGGTCATCGAAGAAGTGCGGCGAGTAGGCACCCCGCTGGCCGCTGACTCCTTCACCAGTTCGGACCTGGTGGTGCCGTTTTCCGACGCCTCGCTGGACGAGACCAAGGCGCTGCTGGCTGAACCCGGTGGCGACGACCGCTGATCTTCCACCTGTGACCCCGAGGACCTCCCCATGAGCACTGCACGGAACATCCCGAACGATCGCGGGCTCTCTCTGCGGATGTTCGCCACCGGACTGCTGATCGTCCTCCTGTACGGAGCGGTGATCGGCCTCCTCATCGCCGTAGGCATCTCCTATGCCCTGGTATTGGTCATCGCCGGCGCCCTGCTGTTCGTCCAGTACTGGTTTTCCGACAAGATCGCCCTGTACGGCATGGGCGGCCGGATCGTCACGCCCGAGGAAGCACCCCAGCTCCACGGGGCCATCGATCGGCTTTGCGCCATGGCCGACATGAAGAAGCCCCGTGTCGCTATTGCCGATACCGATGTACCCAATGCCTTCGCCACCGGACGCAGCCCCAACAGCGCCGTGGTGTGCGCCACCACCGGCCTGATGCGCCGGCTCGACGAGTCCGAGCTCGAGGCCGTCCTGGCCCACGAGCTCTCCCACGTGGCCCACCGCGACGTCGCCGTCATGACCATCGCCAGCTTCCTCGGGATGGTCGCCGGCATGGTCACCCGGATGATGTTGTGGACCGGGATGATGGGGGGATTCGGAGGCAGCAATAACAACAACAGCAACGACAACCAGGGCGGCGACCAGGCTGTTCTCGTCGAGTTGGCCGTGCTGGCTGTATCGGTCGTCGTCTACGCCATCAGCTTCTTGTTGACCATGGCGCTGTCGCGCTACCGGGAGCTGGCCGCCGACCGGTCAGGTGCCATCCTCACCGGGCAGCCCTCGGCCTTGGCCTCGGCACTGGTGAAGGTCACCGGAGACATCGCCCGGATCCCCAGCCGGGACCTGCGGTCCACTGAGACCTTCAACGCCTTCTACTTCACTCCGGCGATCGCCAAGAGCGGCGTGAGCATCTCGACCATCTTTTCGACCCACCCCTCGCTCGACCAGCGTCTGGCCCAGCTCGCCGCCCTAGAGGCCGAGATGGGCCGTCCTTCGTGAGCTTCAGCCCAGCCGACGCCTGCTGATGGGCCTCTTCGACACCATCCTCGGGCGGACCAAGCCGGTCCAGTCGGACCTCGATGCGCTCTTCGCCATGCCCTCTGCATCCATCACCCTGCAGAGCGCTGCCGGCATGACCTGTTCTGGACATGCCGGTGTGTGCTTCAAGCCCCCCACCGGGCAGGGCTTCACCGACATGGAGGCAGAGATCGTCACCCTCTTGTCGATGGACGGGGGGTCGGGCCTGACGCGATCAGAAGACAGCTTCGGCTACGTATGGCTGGTCGTCGAGGACCCCGACATCGAGTCCCTCGTGACGCGGATCCACATGGTGAACTCGTCGTTGAGCGATGCCGGATGGGGGCCCCAACTCCTGTGCTCCGTATTCGGGCTGGCCGAGCTGGCGACAGACGCATTGACACCCTCGGACAACGTGGACGTGCGTGAGGGGGCTTCCGTCGGTACCGGAGCGCTCCTCAAGTCGACGGCGTACCTGGTCTACCTGTTCAAGCGGGGAACGTTCTACCCGTTCGTGCCGACAGGGCACGAGAAGCGCTCGACCGAGGAGGAGTTCAAGATCCGGAGCCTGGTGGCCGACGACCTGCACGTCGAAGCCGACCTCGACCGGTGGTTCCCCTTGTGGGACCTGCCAGTCGGCTAGAGCCGCCCGTGCCGCAGATGACCCTGGTCGTCGAATCGGGGACGCTGTCTGTCTGCCGTCTGGATCCTGGGGCACCCTGGCCATCCCCGCCACCGGGCGCCGGGATCTACTCATTGACACGGACCACAGACGAGCTCTCGATCGTGTGCGTCCAGGGCGTGGAGCCGGCGGGCTCCCGTATCGAACCTGACTGGCGTGCCCTTCGCATTGTCGGACCCCTTGCGTTCGAACTGGTCGGCGTCGTCGCCTCGGTGGCCGTGCCTCTGGCCGATTCGGGCATCGGCGTGTTCATCGTCTCCACTTACGACACCGACCTCATCCTGGTCAAGGGAACCGACCTCGACCTTGCCATCAGATCGCTCGAATCCGCTGGTCACAGGGTGGTCGCGTCCTCGAGTTGATGCGGTAGCCCTCACTCAGCCCGACGACCTCGGCTAGGGGTATTCCCTACCGGAACAGTCTTCCTGGAGAAGGAGGGTTCCCATTTCCGACCATTCCGGCTATAGTGGTTACTTCCGAGCACAGGGGTTCGTCCCAAGGCCGTCGACCCGAGTGGTCGTGCCCGACACCCCAGCCGACACCGGCAAGCTCCGCAGCGCACCCTCGAGGAGAGCGGCACGTAACCAACGTTTGAGTACTACGGACATGAACACCCGCTAGCACACCCGGCTCTTGAAGCCAGGCCGGCCCACCCTTCCCGGTGACCGGCTGGGGCGTTGAATGCATAGATGTGGGGTCCACCCAACCAGAAGAGAGTCCGAGCGCTTCCGTCATCAGACGTCGCTCTGGCCGACCGAGGAAAGGTCACCCTCCATGCTTTCGTCAATTTCTACTACCGCTGTTCCCTCGCGTACCCACGCGCATTCCAAGAACAAGCAGGCACCGTCGCCTGCCCACGTCCACTCCATCCGCACCAGCATCCCGTCGCACACCACGAACTCGGTTCGCAGGAAGATGCAGCGCGCTACACGTGCCGGTGCCGGACTGGCTACCGTCGCCGTGTCGGCCACGTTGGCCGCAACCCTCATGGGCACTCCCGCCCTTGCCGCGGCCAGCGATCTCCCCAGCGGAGCGGGTGTCGTGCTCAACGCTCCCGTCGTATCGGTGGCTGCCACCCCGAACGGTCGCGGCTACTGGCTCGTCGGAGCCGACGGCGGCGTGTTCGCCTTCGGAAACGCCACGTTCCACGGCTCGACCGTCGGCCTGAACCTGAACAGCCCAATCGTCGGAATCGACACCACACCAACCGGTCACGGCTATTGGGAGGTCGCTGCTGACGGTGGCGTCTTCGCCTTCGGCGACGCCGGATTCGATGGTTCCATGACCGGCGCCGGACTGCATGCGCCCATCGTGGGTCTCGCTCCCACGGCGGATGGCGGTGGCTACTGGCTCGTCGGAGCCGACGGCGGCGTGTTCGCCTTCGGTGATGCCAGCTACCAAGGCTCAGCCAACGGCATGTCCGAGTCCAGCCCGATCGTCGGGATTGCACCGACCTCGACTGGCAACGGCTATTGGGAGGTAGCAGCAAACGGTGATGTCTACGCCTTCGGCGACGCTCCGTACCTTGGCACCGCTCCTGTCACCTCGGCCGCCATCGGCATCGACTCCGCCAACGGTGGCTACCGGATCGTGTCCAGCGACGGGGGCACCTATGCCTTCGGCGGGGCCACCTTCAGAGGCTCCCTTGCAGGAAATCCACTGAACAAGCCCATTGTCGGGAGTTCGTCCACTACCGGCGGCTACGTGGACGTTGCCGCTGACGGCGGCGTGTTCAACTTCGGCTCGGTGGCCTTCAGCGGGTCACTCGGCGGGAGCACGCTCTCGGCTCCCCCGGCACCGCCCGCGGTGGTCGACTACGGGCTCACACCTGGCCAGATCGCCGCATGGGAACGGGTCAGCATCTGCGAGGAGAGCGGCAACTGGCATGTAGACGGCTCCGCGTTCTCGGGAGGCCTCGGCATGAGCCATGCCAACTGGAACCAGTTCAACACCTTCGGGTTCCCCGGCAATGCGGCCAACGCCTCCAAGCTCCAGCAGATCCGGGTAGCGGTGGCCTTTGCCACCCACTACTTCGGGAGTCCGAATGCCGCCCCTGACCAGAACGGATGCACCGGGGGCTACTGACCCGAACCATCACTGCAGTCGACAGAGGGCGGGGCCTTGCGGGGTCCCGTCCTCTCGTCGTCTAGACCGTCAGTGCGTCGATCGCCCGGGCCATATCAATATCGAGTTCGCTGAGGCCACCGGCATCGTGGGTCACGAGGGCGAGCGAAACGGTCCGCCAGCGGATGTCGATGTCCGGATGGTGGTTGGCCTCTTCGGCCAGCTTGCCGACGGCCATCACGAAGTCCAGAGCGGCAGCGAAGCTCGGACACGTCACCGACTTCTCCAGCCGACCATCGACCTGGACCCAGTCGGGTGCGTCGGGGCCGGCCATGGCGGCGGCCAGTTCGGCGTCGGTCAACGCGATCGGGCGGGCCATCAGGCGCTGGCTCCGACTGGTGCCGTCGGGGTGAACGTGACGGGCATCGTCTCGTACCCGGACACGAAGTTTGCTGCTCGCTTGGGCGGCTCCTCTTCGGTGGCGAGCGCCAGATCAGGCAGGCGTTCGAGCAGGCGGTCGAACATCACCGAAAGTTCCATGCGAGCCAGCCTGTTCCCGAGGCAGAAGTGGGACCCGAAGCCGAAGGCCATGTGGTCGTTCGGAGTGCGGGTGATGTCGAAGGTCTCCGGGTTCTCGAAGATCGACTCGTCTCGGTTGGCCGACGGGTAGAGGAGGAGGAGCTTCTGCCCCTTCGTCAGCGTCTGACCGTGCAGCACTACGTCCCGGGTCATCGTGCGGGCCATGTTCTTGATGGGTGACACCCATCGGAGCATCTCCTCGATGGCGACCGGCATGCGGCTTCGATCGGACGCCAGCAGGTCGAACTGGTCGCGATGGGTCAAGAGCTCGTACATGCCGCCGCTGATGACATGGCGGGTCGTCTCATCGCCGCCGATCAGGATCAAGAGAGACTCATAGATGAGGGAGGACTCATCGAGCCGGTCGCCTTCGATTTCGGCGTGGACGAGGGTGCCGATGAGGTCGTCGGTCTGGTTGTCGCGGCGTCGCTGCTCGGCCACAGCCGTGATGTACTCGGCGTACTCCATGGCCGCGATGGCAGCGCGGTCCATGGCCGTCGGGTCGGGTGAGCCCAGCGCTTTGAGCATGTCGTCCGACCACCGCAGCAGCGCGTCACGGTCCTCGGGTGCGACCCCCAGCATGTTGCCGATCACGATCATCGGCAGCGGGGCGGCGATGTCGTTGACGAAGTCCGCTGTGCCACGTTCACAGACCCGGTCGATGATGGCGTCGCAGATGACGCGGATCCCCTCTTCGCTCTCGCGGATACGGCGTGGAGTGAACCCCTCGCTCACCAGACGGCGCCGGCGCACGTGCTCGGGAGCATCGGTGTCGATCATCATCGGCAGCGCATCGCTGTCCGGTCGGATCCCTCCGGCGTTGGAGAACGTATCCGGATCCTTGGAGATCTCCTTGATGTCGGCGTACCGGGTGATCCCCCATACCCCGGCCTGCTCGTCGAAGAACGCTGGGGCTTCCTTGCGCATCCAGGCGAATGCCGGGAACGGGTCGCCGCCGTAGAACGTGCCGTCGGTCAGGCCGATGTGCAGCTCGGCGGGGATGGTCGTCATGGTGCTCCTTCGTCCATCAGGGGCCGATCCGGCGGGACCCTGTCGTCTGACACTGTGTCAGATCACGCAGCCCCACGCGAAACGAAGTCCCCTCGGCCCCCTCCGGTCGCCCAGCCAGGACCCGGTCGGTGCAGAGGTGGGTCACCTCAAGGGTGAGTCATCGACTCGGGTCGTACCGCCTCGTCGAACTGCTCGCCGGACAGGTAACCGAGCGCCACTGCCGACTCGCGCAACGTGCTGCCCTCCTTGTGAGCCTTCTTGGCGACCTCGGCCGCCTTGTCGTACCCGATCAGCGGATTGAGCGCGGTGACCAGCATCAGCGAGTTCTCGAGGTGCTGGCGGATGCGGTCCTCGTTCGGCTCGAGGCCGTCCACGCAGAACCGGGTGAAGGCACCCGATGCCTCGGTCAGCAGCTGCACCGAATGGAGCAGGTTGTAGATGATCACCGGCTTGCACACGTTGAGCTCGAGGTTTCCCCGTGAGCCAGCCATGGCGACCGCGGCGTCGTTCCCGAACACCTGGATGCAGACCATGATCATGGCCTCGCTCTGGGTCGGGTTGACCTTGCCCGGCATGATCGAGGAGCCCGGCTCGTTCTCGGGCAGGTTCAGCTCGCCCAAACCGCTGCGCGGCCCCGACCCCAGCCAGCGCAGGTCGTCGGCGATCTTGATGAGGGAGCCCGCCAGCGTGCGCAGTGCCCCGCTGGTCATCACCAGGGCGTCATGGGCAGCAAGTGCCGCGAACTTGTTCGGCGCGGTCACGAAGGGCAGGCCGGTCAACTCGGCGATGGCGGTGGCCACGCGAACGCCGAACTCGGCATGGGTGTTGAGCCCGGTGCCGACCGCGGTGCCGCCGGCGGCCAGCTCGTAGAGGTCGTCGAGGGTGGACTCGATACGGCGGATGTCCGCATCGAGCTGCGCCACGTAGCCCGAGAACTCCTGGCCGAGGGTGAGCGGCACCGCGTCCATCAGGTGGGTGCGGCCGATCTTGGTGATCGACCCGTAGGCATCGACCTTGGCCTGCAGGGACTCGCGCAGGTGGCGGATGGAGGGGATCAGCCGATGAGTGATCTCCTCGACGGCCGCGATGTGCATCGCCGTCGGAAACGTATCGTTGGACGACTGGGACATGTTGACGTCGTCATTGGGATGGACCGGAACCTTCGATCCCATCACTCCGCCGGCCATCTCGATCGCCCGGTTGGAGATGACCTCGTTGGCGTTCATGTTCGACTGTGTGCCGCTGCCGGTCTGCCACACGCTCAAGGGGAAATGATCGTCGAGCTTGCCCTCGGACACCTCTCGGGCCGCCGCCACGATGAGGGCGGACGTTTCGGGGGTCATCTTGCCCAGGTCGGCGTTGACCTGAGCGGAGGCCTCCTTGAGGATCCCGATGGCTCGGATGAGCGGCTCGGGCATGGTGTCATCGCCAATCGGAAAATGATGGAGGGACCGGGCCGTCTGGGCGCCCCAGTACCGGTCGGCGGGGACGTCGATGGCCCCCATGCTGTCGGATTCCGTTCGGATGTCCTGACTCATGCTGCTCTCCTTGTCACAATTCCTCGGTCACTGCTTGCGGGTCTGGCCGGCTTGCCCCTGGACGCTGGGCATCGTAGAAGCCCCGCGCTCCACTTGGCACGCTGGACAAGTTCCCACCAGGTCGAACTGGTGTCCGATCACCTCGTAGCCCTGCTCTTCGGCGATGACGCGTGCCGCCTCGTGCATCGCCCGCTCGAGCCGGACGGACGGGATGACGTCCTCGACCTTGCCACACCGGGCACAGGCCAGGTGATGGTGGTGTCCGGCCAGGTCCTCGGCCAGTTCGAACCGGCCGTGGTCGTCGATGCCGGTGACCCGGCGGACCACTCCGGCCTCGATGAGCACGGTGACGTTGCGGTAGGCACTGGACTGCGGGAGCGCCTCGTTGGCCGCCAGGATCTCGGGGACCGACAGGGGCCGCCCGGCGGTCGACATCGTGGTCACCAGGGCCCGCCGCACCGGCGTGTAGCGCTGGTCGAGGCCCCCGAGCCGCAGGGCGGCCTGCTCGTGCACAGACGAGTCCTGCACAGACGAGTCGTGCACAGACGAGTCGTGCACAGACGGGGCGGCGCTCACGCCCGACACACTACGACCCGCACTCACGGGGGGCCGACGCTTCGGCCCGGCCGACTCAGCGCGCACCGGCCACCTCGCGTCCCGTTCCGGGCCGCACCCTGGCTGGGGCTGGGGGGTGCCGGCGACCGGCCAAGCCGGTCCAGACGAAGGTTCCCAGATAGATCACGGTGGCCACGCCAAGGATCCCGAAGCTGGGCGGCACGGCGGATATGACGTAGGCCAGTGAGAGTCCCGCCCACATCGATCCCACGGCGATGACGGCGGACAGCCACAGTGCCCGAAACGGCCGGGCGGTCAGCCGTTGGGCCGCTCCCGCCGGGGCCGCCAGCAATCCGAGCAGAAGTAGGGCCCCCACCGCCTGAGTAGCCACGCCGGCAGTCATTCCGAGCAGCACGAAGAAGCCGTACGACAGCGCCCGCACCGGCACGCCCCGTGAGGCAGCCACGGCCGGGTCGAGGCTGGCGAAGAGCAACGGTCGTCCCAGGAGCAACAACGCCATCACGACCAGCAGCGCCACGACCACGTCGCCCAGGGCCTGGGAGCGAGACAGTCCCAGGATCGAACCGAAGAGCACGTTCACCCCTGTCGTTCCGCCTGATCCGCCGGTACCGCTCGACGACGTCGTGAACACGCTGAGGAACAGCGCCCCCAGGCCGAGCACCCAGGCAAAGACGGCGCCGATGACCGTGTCGTCGCCACCCGAACGGCGCCCTAGGACGGCCAGCAGGAGGGCAAACGCGATACACCCGCCATACAGGCCGAGCCGCAGGTCCACGCCAAGGGCCAGGGCGGCCAGCGCACCGGTGAAGGCGACGTGGGACAAGGCGTCCCCGGCGAACACCTGTCCCCGCAGGACGACGATCGAGCCCGTCAGTCCCGCGGCCAGAGCGATGGCCGTGCCAGCCCCGAACGCAGACGCCAGGAACGGATGGGCGAAGACGAAGAACGCTGCCGTGGTCATGCGCCCACCAGCCCCGCCCCGGGGATATCCGAGTGTGCCGCGACCCGTCCATGTGCCCGTTTGGAGGGACCGTACCGGGTGACCAGTCCCCGCAGTGCCGATGCCGCCACATAGAGGGCGAACCCGAACGTCGAAACAAAGAACCCCACCGGCCACGGCGAGTAGAAGGCCACCGCCAAGGAGATCCACGCCACCGCCAGGCCGAAGATGACGGCCAGTCCCATCCCGAGGACAGGACGCGCAGTGAGCTGCTGGGCGGCGGCGGCCGGCATCACCAGCAGAGCGAAGACCAGGAGTGCGCCCGTGATCTGACTCACCTCAGCCGCCGTGCACCCGAGCATCAGCAAGAACACCACTGAAAGCGCCCGCACCGGAACACCGCTCGCAGCAGCCACCGCCCCGTCCATGGAGGCGAACAGCAGCGGTCGGGCCAAGACGGCGAGAAGCACCAGCACGACCAGCGCCACGAGGGCGAGGGTGAGGACCTGCCCGTCGGAGACCCCGAGAAAGGATCCGAACAGCAAGCCGGTGATGCTGTCGAGAAAGCCTCCATAAAGGCTGACGAAGAGAGCGCCGGACGCCAGTGCGAACGCCTGGACCGTACCGATCACCGCCGACTCCTGACTCCGCGGGCGGCCGGAGGTCGAGCGGGGCACCAGGGCGATCACCAGGGCAGCGGCGATGCACCCGGCGAAGTACCCAGCGGTGACGCTGACCCCGAGCCAGACCGCCGCAGCCGCACCTGGGAAGGACACCACGGCGAGGGTGTGTCCGGCAAAGCTCTGGCGTCGGAGCACCATGAACCACCCGACCGCGGCGGCCAGCACCGCCACCACAGTCCCGGCCCGGAAGGCGTTGACCATGAAGTGCAGGGCCAGCATCTGACGCAGATCGTCCAGCGGATTCGGGCCTGGCCCGGCCAAGGCCAGCAACGTCAAGAAGTGGGGCCCTGGGTTCACGGGTGCCCCGAATGGTCATGGGCATCACTGTGGCCGTGTCCATGGGGCCCGGCGTGGTGAGAGGAGGCATCGGGCTGGCCGACCACAACGCGCCGTCCGTCACTCGTGGTCAGCACCTCGATGGGAGTGCCGTAGAGGGCGGTGAGTGTCTCGGTGGTGATGACGTCGTCCGGCGTGCCGCTGACCACCCGCCCTTGGGCCACGTAGACCACGCCGTCCAACGCCGAGGCGATCGGATTGACGTCGTGGGCC
This sequence comes from uncultured Acidimicrobiaceae bacterium, assembly GCA_903849265.1. Classification (GTDB taxonomy): domain Bacteria; phylum Actinomycetota; class Acidimicrobiia; order Acidimicrobiales; family RAAP-2; genus Bog-756. Next base: position 16,923 of record CAININ010000207.1, on the reverse strand, counting down.
ACGATCAGGACGGTGATTCCCAACGTGGCGCTGATGTCGGCGATGAGCCCAGCGACCGCACCTTGGTTGGGGAGGTCCAGGCTGTCGAGCGGCTCGTCGAGCAGGAGCAGCCGGGGGGCACGCACCAGAGCCTGGGCGATCAAGAGCCGTTGCTGCTCGCCACCGGACACCTCGCCGATGGGCCGATGCGCATAGGCAGCGGCACCCACCAGGTCGATCACCTCGTCGACACGGGCATCGCGGGTGCGCCGTGCTGCACCCCACGGAAGCGGCAGCCCCCACCGGTGCCCGTCGATTCCCATACGCACGACGTCGATACCGCGGACCCGCATCCCTGGATCGAAACTGCGGCGCTGGGGCAGGTAGCCGATGTCCCCTCCCCCGTCACCGGCGGGGCGGCCGAAGACATCTACCCGGCCTCCGGCCAGGGGGACGACCCCGAGCACGGCCTTGATCAGCGTGGACTTGCCTGACCCGTTGGGGCCGAGCACGGCCATGAAGGTCCCAGGCTCGATCGACAGATCGACGTGGGACCAGACGTCGCGGCCGCCGAGGCGCACGGTGGCGTCTGTGAGTTGGATCGCCGGAGAGGGTGTGGCTGGGTCAGGCATGAGAGGACTCCAGTGCGGACTCGAGGGAGTGGAGCTGCGCGGTCTGCCAGCCCTGGAAGGTGCTGCCGACCGGTTCGAGGGTCTCACTCACCGACACGACCGGGATGCGGGCTGCACGAGCGGCGGCCACCTGGGTCTGGATGTCGGGTGTCAGGTTCTGCGTGTTCTCCAGGTAGACGGCGATGGCATGGTCGCCGATCTGCGCGTCGATGGTGGCCTTGTCGGCGGCCGAAACGTCTGTCCCCTCGCTGACGGCCCGGAGGAATGCAGGCGGCGTGATGAGGTGCAGTCCGAGTGCCTGACACAGGTAGACGACGACCGACTCGGAGGCACCTACCGAGGTGCCGGCGAACCTGGCCCGGATCCGGGCGATGGTGTCGCGGTAGTCCGCCAGGTCCACCTGCTCGAAGTGGACCCGTCGATCGACGAAGTACGTCCGGTCGGTCGGATCGGCGCGGATCAGGTCAGCCGTCATGGCGACGATGAACTTGTCCACGTAAGTCGGCGAGTACCAGAAGTGGGGATTTCCCCCGGGGGCCACACCGACCAGGTCGCCAACATCGAGCACGGTCCTGGCCCCGCCGTCGGCCGCCAGCAGCCGGGTCATCCACGGGTCGTACCCGGCTCCGTTCTGGACAGCCACCTGAGCGTCAGCAAGTTCCCGTGCATCGGCTGCCGTGGGCTCGAACGCGTGGGGGTCGGTTGCCGGATTGGTGATGATGCTGACCACATGGGCATGCGCGCCGCCGAGCTGCGTGGCGATGCTGCCCCACACGTTCTCAGCAGCGACAACCCGCACGACCCGTGGAGAGAACGTGGTCGATCCTTGCCCGCCAGCGGGCGGGGTCATGGCACAGCCGGCCAGGATCATCGTGAGAGCTACTACTGCTACTGCCACCGCCGCAACCGCCGTGCCTGGTGCCCGCCCAAGGAGCGACTGCTGGGACGGAGTCATCTGGCCACCCTATATGGGAATGGTTCTCATTACAATTACGGCGCTACGGGTCCGCCCGGAACGAGTGGTGGCCTTCAGGCCCGCAGCGCCAGTCCTGCCTCGAGCACGCCTCGAGCGGTGACCACGTCTTCGGTGCGCGGCCCGTCGCCCTCTCCGGGTACTTCGAGGATGGCCGGAATCCCCTGTAGCGCCGGGTGGCCGAGCAGGGCGGCGAGGCCATCGGCGCCGATGGTGCCGTCACCGATGTTCTCATGGCGGTCCTTGTTGGCACCGAAGTCGACCTTCGAGTCATTCAGGTGCATGCAGCGCAGCCGGGCCATCCCGACCGTGGAGTCGATGAGCTCGATGAGGGCGTCGGCTTCCTCGACTGTGCCGAAGGGGATCCCCGATGCCCACAAGTGCTGGGTATCGAGACACACACCGATCCGCTCGTCACCCCCGGCTGCATCGATGACCTGGGCGAGTTCCTCGAAGGACCGGCCCACGGTGTCGCCGGCGCCGGCGGCGTTCTCCAACAGGATCGGGCAGCCCTCGATGTCGGCATCGACCTCGTCGAGCGCAGCCACCAGGTACTCGGCTACCGCTGGCAGCGCCGTCTCGAACCCGCTGCCGCGGTGGCTGCCGATGTGGAGGACCAGTCCCTCGGATCCCATGCCGTCCGCCGTCGACAGGTTCGCCGTCAGGCAGGTGCGTGATTTGGCCGCCAGCTCGGGATCAGGGGAGGCCAGGTTGATCAGATAGGTGGCGTGGCAGAACGTCGAGATCACCGACGGGTGCTCCGCCTGGGCCTCCCGGTAGGCGAACAGGACCTCGTCGCTGTACTGCGACGGCTTCCACATCCGCGGGCTCTGGGTGAATATCTGCACGGCATCGGCTCCGATGTCCGCTCCGTGCTGCAGGGCCGGAACCAGGCCCTTTCCTGCTCGTACGTGCGCTCCGATCAACATGGGCGCACCGTAGCAGCGGGCCCCGCGAACCGATCGCCCAGGCCACAGATAGGCGCCGGTGGAGCACCCCTTGGCGGCGGTCCCACGCATGGGATGCCCATCACCAGGCGAGGGCTGCGGCCTCCAGCGCGTTCGGCTCCCACGGGTAGGGCAGCTCCACAAGGCATCCCGAGGCCATCGCATCTCGAATACCTGCGATCTGGCTGGCAACTGTTTCGACGGGCGCGTCGCCGGCCACCTGTCCAAGCACCTCGACTGTTCGCGTTGGGACCTGGCCTCGACGTTCGTCGACCATCGCCACGGCTTGGCGCACACCGTCAGCACCGCCGTCGACCACAATGGCGTCGGCAGATCCCACGGCTGCGTCGATCAGGGCTCGGCGCCCTGGCCCGTCACCGTGGATGAACACGACGATCGGGACGCCACCGGGCTGCACCGGGGCTGGACGGTTGACCGCGGCGTCTATCGAATAGAACCGTCCCTTGAACGTGGGGATCTCGTCCTCGAGTACCAGTCGACAGACGGTCAAGGCCTCCGACAACCGGCCGCCATCGCATGGATCGCGGCCATCGGCGCCCAAGGCGAGCACGGCTCGGCCATTGGAGATGACATCCACGCCGGTGACGATCTTGGCCAGGATCGACGGGGCCCGTCGCTCCACGGCATGGGTAACGACACCCAGTCGGAGCTGCGCTGTCCGCACTGCCAGGGCGCCCAGCATCGAATAGGCCTCGTACGGCGGACCCTCTGGATCGCCACCGGAAGGTTCCGTCACCCACAACGACCGAAGCTCGAGCAACTCAGCGGCGTGGGCGACGGCAATCGCCCTGGCCAGGATCTCCTGACGGCCCCTGCCCGGGCCAGGTGCGTCGAGCCACGGGCCGATCCCTGGGAACCCCAAGGAGTCGGCGCCGTCGGGTGTGTGATCCGGCATGCATCGCACAGTAGCGTTCGAGCAGGTCAGGCCATACCTGAACCTGAGCACTTCGAAGATTCACGCCGCGACCTTGGTCAGGAGAGCCCGATGGGACGTCGTCCATCCGATGGCGAGGCAGGAACCAGATCCATGGACGACAGGGACGACAACGGACTCTCCCTGCTCGTGACCGTCTTGGGCCTCTTCGTATCGGCCCTGCTCGTGCTGCTGGTACTCAAGGCCACTGTCACGTCAGACGGCAAGTCTTCGCCCAGCACACCGTCACTGCCGGCGGCGGCAGATGCAGCACAGGCACAGCAGAACCTGTCTGCCGCCCTGACCACGGCGGAGCAGGCCCGAACCGCTGGCCAGGGCGGACTCGACGCTGCAGCGTTGCAGTCGATCGACCCATCGCTGGCATTTACCTCCGGAGCATCGACCGATCCGCATACCGTCAGCGTCACCCCGGCTCCCGATGGCAGCTCGGTGGCCCTCGTTGCGCGGTCGACCGACGGGATCTGCTGGGCAGTGTGGTGGTCCCCCACCTCTGGATCCTTCTACGGGGCTCAGACAGGACAGGCGTCGTGCTTGGCGCCGGTCCTCAATGCCCCCCCGGCGGCGGCGCCGGTCTCTTCGACTGCATTCGGCTGGCAAGGGGGGTCGTTTCCGGCCGCCTGAACAGTTGCCGTGCCGGCCACCTTCTGGCCGGTCGGGACACGTGGGCGTTGCCCATGGTCACCTCAGGCCCGGGCCCACCACCCGGCCCCGGCAGTCAGCAGACCCACCTCGACCAGCTCCTCGCCTGCCATCATGAGTGCCGCCAGGGACAGGTCCGTCCGGAGGAGCACTGTCTCGACCGGAGTGGGCGTGTCATCCACCGCCTCCCACACCGATCGCTGCACACGGTCGGTCGGCGCTGAACGACTCGCCTCCCGGCGTCTCTTGACGCCCACCGGAGCCGCTGGCAGCATCCCCCGGCCTTGGCGGGCCAATGCCACTGCGGCAAGCACATCGTCGACATCACGCACGGGGGTGCATCCATCGACCAGGAGCTCGTTCGTGCCGCTCGATGACCGGCTGTAGACGGACCCGGGTACGGCACACACCGGAATCGAGCGACGAGCAGCCGCCTCTGCCGTATACAGCGACCCGCCGCCTCGGTGGCTCTCCACTACGACGACCACATCGGACAGGGCGGCGATGATCCGGTTCCGAGCCGGGAACACCCGTGGCCGGGCCACAGTGCCGAGCGCAGCCTCGGACAGCACCGCACCAATTGCTGCCACTCGGTGCCAGAGCGCTCGGTTCTGCGTCGGATAGGGGACGTCGAGCCCAGTACCCACCACGGCAACTGGCGGCGCGGCATCGGGGCCGGCAGCCAGTGCACCGTTGTGGGCGGCGGCATCGATCCCCCGGGCCAGGCCCGAGACGACAACTACCCCGGCCGCAGCCAGGCCCATACCGAGTTCGCCAGCAACCTTGGCCCCATACGGGGTGGCGGACCGGGTACCTACGATGGCCACCGCTGGGCGGGCCTCGAGGACGGACGGCTCGCCGGCGGCGCACAGCACGGCCGGGGCTCCGGCATCGCCGACCAACGCCGCCGGGTAGCCCACCCGGTCCGGGAGCAGGACGGCAACTCCGGCATCGGCGTACCGGCGGGCCACCTCCGCTGGCGTGACCCCCCCGGGCTGCCAGCCGGAATCGGCGATCTGGGTCACCGGGGTGGGTTCCGGCGCACACTGCAGCCCAGGCCACCTCGGGGCCGAACCCGTCGAGGAGCCGAGCCAGGCGGACGGGGGTGATCCCGGGCAGATCGACCAAGGCGGCCGCACATGCCAGTTCGTCGGTGCTCCCCCGGCTCATCGGACGTCCTCACCCAGCACCAGTGCCCTGCTCCCCCGCAGGAAGAGCGCTTCTGCCACATGGGTGTCCGCAACCACCGGGCCGACCCCGTCCAGATCGGCCAGAGTGCGAGCCAGTCGGCGGACCCGGTGAAGCCCTCGGGCACTGAGCTGTCCAGATCGCAGCCGCCGCTCGAGGAGCTCCCGGGCACCGTGGTCCACCGGTGCCGTGGCATCGAGCGTCGCCACGGGAAGTTCGGCGTTGACCACCACGCCCCTCTCCTCGGCCCGGGCGCGTGCGGTGAGTACGCGATTGGCCACATCGTGCGTCGATTCGTTCTTCCGTCGGGCCATCAGATCCTCGACCGAAGGACGCTCGACCCGCACGACCAGGTCGAACCGGTCGAGCAGAGGGCCGGAAAGACGGCGGGCATACCGAGATCGGGCCGCCGGAGCGCACCGGCAAGCGCCAGGCAGCCCCCCGTCGCCGCATGGGCAGGGGTTCATGGCGGCGACGAGCAAGAATCGGGCCGGAAAGGTGATCGTGCCTCGGGCCCGGCTCACCTGGACGACTCCGTCTTCGAGGGGCTGACGCAGGGCATCGAGCACGGCGGTCGGGAACTCGCCGAGCTCGTCCAAGAAGAGCACACCCCCATGAGCCAGACCGATCTCGCCGGGCCGCATTGCCGCACTCCCGCCGCCGATGAGCGCCACTGCCGAAACACCGTGGTGCGGTGCACGCACGGGCGGCCGGACGATCAGACCGCCGCCGCCACCAAGAACGCCGGCTGCCGAGTGGATCCGGGTCACCTCACGAGCCGTCAGCGCGTCGAGGTTCGGCAGTAGGCCGGCCAAGCGTGTGGCGAGCAGGGTCTTGCCCGCGCCTGGGGGCCCCACCAGCAGCAGGTGGTGCCCCCCTGCTGCTGCCGCCTCGAGGGCGCGTCGGGCGACAGGTTGGCCGGCGACATCGGCGAGGTCGGGTGCGCCGAGGGTCTCTCGTGAGCGGACCCCGTCCCGCTCCCCCTCGCTCGCTTGATTGCTGAAGGCAGGCGAAGCTGACTGGGCGGATGGCTCTGACCAGGGGCGTCTGCCCGTGCACCGCGCCACCAACTCGGTCATTGACGGCGCCGAGCTGCAGGACCCACCGGCTAGCCGGGCCTCGTGGAGGCTGGCGTCGGCGACGATCACGCGGTGACCCACCAGCGCATCGGCCAACGCCATCATTCCTGGCACGCCCCGGATCGAGCCGTCGAGGCCGAGTTCGCCCACGAACGCATGCCGGGCCACCACCTCGGGAGCCAGCACGCCGGAGGCCACCAGGATGCCGATGGCGATGGGCAGGTCGAGTCCGGCGCCGGCCTTTCGCATGCCAGAAGGCGCCAAGTTCACCGTGATCTTGCGACGAGGCCATGCCAAGCCGCTCGACACCAGTGCCGCTCGGACGCGGTCGCGCGACTCGCGCACGGCGGCATCGGGCAGACCGACCATGGTCAGGCCGGGGAGTCCGTTGGAAACATGGACTTCGACGGATACAGGGCGACCGTCAACTCCGAGGAGGACGGCAGAAGGGATACTGGCTATCACGGTGCCTCCCAAGGCACGGGAAGGGTCTTGGGAGGGCGGAAGCGGGTCGGTGGACCCCTAGCGGAGCATCAGGGCCGCTCTACCCCTTTGGGAAGTGCCAGTGCCGAGCGCCCTCGAAGCACGTCCCTCACCGTAGAGGCCGGGTGTATCAGCGTCCTTCGAAGTTGGGCGCCCGGCGCTCCACGAAGGCAGTGAGCGCCTCCCTGGTGTCCCGGGTGCCGAAGTTGGCCGTCTGCGCTCGTGCCTCGTCTTCGAGCGCCTGGTCCATGGACACAGCCATCGAGTTGTTCAGCATCGTCTTGGTCATCGACAGCGCAAGTGTCGGACCGTCCGCCAACCGCCGGGCCCAGCCGTCGACGAAGGCGTCGAGTTCGGCGTCGGGCAGGACCCTGTTCACCAGCCCGAAGTCGGCGGCCTCGGCCGAGCTGAGGATGTCGGCGAAGAAGGCCAACTCCTTCGCCCGGTGGAGTCCGATCAGCCTGGGCAAGAGCCAGGAGGCGCCGAAGTCGATCGACAGTCCCCGCTTGGCGAAGATCTGCGAGAACCGTGCCGACTCAGAAGCCACCACGAGGTCGCACCCGATGGCCATCGACATACCGGCTCCTGCCGCGACGCCGCCCACCTTGGCGATCGTGGGCTTGGGGAAGCGGTGGAGGCGCAGCGCCACGTCGGCCAAAGCGCGCATCTGCACCAGGTAGGGGTCGCCTGGGCGCCCAGCCATGTCGGATGGATCGGACAGGTCGGCACCCGAGCAGAAGGCGCCACCAGCGCCGGTCAGCACGAGCACCCGATCGTTCCGGTCGGCGGCCACATCGTCGAAGACGGCCAGGAGCTCGCGCCACATGGTGCCGTTCGCCGCATTCTTCCGCTCGGGGCGATTCATCGTGACTGTCACCACGCCGTCGGCTCGGTCGACGATCAGAGTCTCGAAAGGGTCAGCCATGTTGTCAGCCATGTTGTCAGCCATCCGTTCAGCCTACGAGATGGTGTTTCCCCTGGAGGGACCCCTGGCTGGGGCTGCTCGAGCCGCACCTCTGGGGTCGAGACGTCGTTGCGTCGGGTTAGTGTGCCCCGTGCACCGGATACGAATTGTCCTCATGGCCATGATCGGGCTCCTCGCCACCGCTGGAGTAGGAGCAGGAGCCAGCGCCGCCGCTGCTGCCGGCACCACCACGACCGCCGGGGCCTCGACCCCGACCGTCTGGCTGTGTCGGCCCGGGATGGCCGCTGATCCGTGCACGCCGAACCTCACCACGACGCGGATCGCATTTCCGGACACGGTCCTCGGGGTCACCAACGCACAGGCTGCCACCAACCCCAAGGTCGACTGCTTCTACGTCTACCCGACCGTGAGCGACCAGAAGACGCCCAACGCCGACCTGACCGTCGACCCGCAGCAGCGGTCCATCGCCCTCTACCAGGCGTCGATGTTTTCGCGGCACTGCCGGGTGTTCGCTCCGATGTACCGCCAGCTCACCTTGACCAACATCGGCGGTGCGGCCACCACGGAACAGCAGCAGATGGCCTATGGGGACGTCCTCCAGGCCTGGCAGACATATCTGCATAAGTACAACAAGGGCCGGGGCGTGGTGCTCATCGGGCACTCACAGGGATCGTTCCTTCTTCGACACCTCATCACCTCCCAGATCGACCAGAACACGGCGGTGCGCAAGCTGCTGGTGTCGGCCATCCTCCCCGGCGGCGACGTCACCGTTAAGACCGGATCGGACATCGGGGGCGACTTCCAGCACATCCGGGCCTGCCACTCCCCCACTCAGGTGGGGTGTGTGATCGGATACTCGACCTATGGACCCACCGCACCGGCGGACTCCACCTTCGGCAGAACGACCGCAGCAGGCCTGCAGGTCCTCTGCACCAATCCGTCGGCACTCGGCGGCGGCTCGGGGCTGTTGAACCCGATCCTGCCCACCACGCCCTTCGCACCGGGCTCGTCGATCGCTGCCGGGATCGGCCTGCTCGGGATCACTGCACCTCAGGTGTCAACGCCGTGGGTCGGTGCCCCCGGCTCCTACACCGGTCAGTGCGCATCCACGGGAGGCGCCAACTACCTGTCCATCACCCCCAACGGCGCGGCCCCGCAGCTCCACCCGAGCCCGTTGGCCAGCTGGGGCCTACACCTGGTCGACGTGAACATCGCCATGGGCAACCTGATCAATATCGTGGCCGTCGAATCTGGGGCTTATCACCCGGCAGGCTGACGCCCCGATCGATTCAGACCGAAAGCGGGGTGAACTCCCCGGACGTCACGAACGGCACTGAGCGCGACGTCGAGAAGTCGGTGGTGGTCAAGTCGATCGCGTACCAGAGCGGGTCGGACATCGTGTTGTAGAGATACCGGTGGGCAGTGAGGTTCGAGACCGTCGACCAGGTCGTGAGGAGCGGCATCGGACCTGCAGGCGTGTCCTCGATGACTGTGCCCGGAATCAAGTCGAATCCGTGCAGGATCCGCACGGCGTCCATTTCCGTCTCTTTCCGATCCTTCGGCTGCTGAGCGAAGCGCACGTTGGCCAGCAGGCGGATGAAGCGCGAGGGAGAGTTCTCGTCGGCTGGCAGCCCGCGGAACCCCTGCCCTTGGCCCGAGGGAGCGAAGGTGGTCCCACCGATCTCCACCGGCTTCGGGTTGTCCGGTGTGAGGCTCAGGTAGTTCGCCACGTTCGTGAGGTGCCAGTCGAGGTAAGGGGCGTTCGTCGCCACCTGCACCGGGTTGTCAGAGATCACCATGCCGTCGGGGTGGAACTCGACCACCGCACACGAGTCCTTGTCGTGGACGATGAGGTGGAGCGGCAGTCCCACCGGGATCTCCTTGGGCTGGTAGTCCACGAAGTTGCAGGTGGCAAGGGCGGCCTTTGCTTCCTCAACTGTCGCGCACGTGCCGAGGACGAACGCGATCCCCTCGAGGATGCCGATGTCCGAGCCGTCGTTCTTCTCGGGGCAGTAGGTGGCGTGGTCGGGCATATAGAGCACGTGGGCCGACAGGCCGGCATCGTTCATCCCATCGCCGAACCACTGCGGGTTGGCGAAGGCGGACATGCCGACAACACCGTGGGTCGCCTTCCAGGTCTTGCCCTTGGCGCTGGACCCGCTGGCGCCGGCATGGTCACGAGCGAGCACCGCCAGCTCCCACGGGATCACATCGGGAAACTCCATCGTCCGGCCGACGCAGACCGTTCCATCGGTTGCCTTCGGGTGCTTGAAGTTGGTGCACATGGGGTTCGCGGCTCCTTGGTGTGGTTTGTCGTCGGTGTGAGGTGGCGTCGATTGCAAGCCGGGTCCTCCTTGGACGAAGCACTGAGCACTCGACCTAGAACGCGTCCTCGATGACCTCGATCTCGCCGGCGGTGATGGAGATCACGTCGAACCGCAGGTCGACGAGGGCCCGTCCCGAGGAAGGGGTGAGTTCGGCCAGCCAACGGATGGCCAGCCGGCGGATACGGCGCTGCTTGGCCGGAAGCACCGACTCGGCCCCCGTGCCATAGGTGTCCGACGTGCGGGTCTTGACCTCGCAGAAGGCGACCGTGCGCCGCTTGCGGGCGATCAGGTCGACCTCGCCCTCACGGCGACGCCAGTTGCGCTCCAGGATTTCGAAGCCGTTCTCCTCGTACCAGGCGGCAGCAATGTCCTCGCCGGCCCGGCCCAGTGCGGTCCGGTGCTCCGCTTCCGCGGAACCCAGGGCGTCCGGTGGCACCTCACCGTCCGGCGGGCTCTGCGCACCTGACGGGGAATCGCTGTCCGACGGGATCCCGTTCACAGGTCCTTGGCAGGTAGGCGCTCGATGTTTACGTCGCGGAAGGTCAGAATCCGCACGGAGGGGACGAAGCGGGCCGGGCGGTACATGTCCCAGACCCAGGCATCGGTCAGCACGACCTCGACGCAGGCGGGCGAGGTCTCTGACCGGACCGTCACGTCGACCGTGTTCGCCAGGTAGAAGCGCCGCTCGGTCTCCACCACATAGGAGAACAACGGCACGACGGCACGATATTCATGGACGAGCGCCAGTTCGATCTCCGACTCGTACCGCTCGAGGTCCTCTTCGCTCATCGGAGGTCAGACCCCGCCGTCATGCCCACCGTGATGTCGACCAGCGACACCCGAACGGCACGATCAGGAACGGGCAGTCCGCAGTTCCTTGATCTTGGCGGCCTTACCGCTGAGGTCACGCAGGTAGTAGAGCTTTGCCCGGCGGACGTCGCCCAGCGACACGACCTCGGTGTGGTCGATTACCGGGGAGTGGACCGGGAAGGTGCGCTCGACGCCGACGCCGAAGCTCACCTTGCGAACCGTGAAGGTCTCCTGGATGCCACGGCCCTGGCGGCGGATGACCGCACCCTGGAAGACCTGGACGCGCTCACGGGTGCCCTCGATCACTCGGACGTGCACCTTGACGGTGTCTCCAGCGCGGAACTCGGGGATGTCGTCCCGCAGGCTGTCGCGGTCGATGATGTCGGTGGGGTTCATGGGGCGCGTCTCTTTCGACAGTTGTTCGATCTCACGCCCGCCGGCATCCCACGTGCGATGCCCCCGTTAGGAGGCGTGCACCAGGCGTCGATGGGGACACCGGTGTGATCCGGCGCCGACGAGGCTCCTCAATCGTAGCCGTGTTCGCGGAGCAGGCGCACCTCGCCGTGAGCGGCGAGCAGTCGGACCTCTTCATCGGTCAGTCCACCTCGCCGGCTGATGAGGTCTGGTCGCCTCTGTAACGTCCTGACCAGGGATTGCGTTCGCCGCCACGCCTCGACGCGGCCGTGATCGCCCGATCGGAGCACTTCGGGGGTCCCGAACTCGCGGAACTCAGCGGGCCGGGTGTACTGCGGATACTCGAGCAGTCCGGCCGCAAAGCTCTCTTCGTCCGTCGACTGCTCGTTGCCCAGCACTCCGGGCAAGAGGCGGGCCACGGCCTCGACCACCACGAGAGCAGCGAGCTCACCGCCGGCAAGGACGTAGTCGCCGATGGAGAGCTCTCCGTCGCACAGATGGTCAGCCACCCGCTGATCGACTCCCTCGTAGCGACCGCAGAGGAGCGAAAACCCCCCAGGGGTCGCGGCTAGCTCGTGTGCTACTTCCTGGTCGAACCGGCGGCCTGAGGCCGACAGCAGCAGAAGGGGCCGGGGAAGGCCGTCGGGGCTGTCTGCCACCTGCTCCACCGCCTCGAACGCGGGCCCCGGGGCGAGCACCATTCCCGCTCCCCCGCCGAAAGGCGAGTCATCGACGGTGCGGTGGACGTCGTGGGTGGCCTCACGGATGTCGTGGGTGCGCAGGTCTAGGTGGCCCCGGTCGCGGGCTCGCCCAAGGATGGAGGCCGAACCGTAGTGGTCGACCACCTCGGGGAACAGCGTGAACACGTCGACCCGAAATGCTGGCGCCGGCATCGCCATGGGCATCGGGTCCGCGGCGCCCTTGGTCACTTCAGGTCGAGGAGCCCGACGGGGATGTCGACCGTGACCTGGACCCCTGGCTCGGACCCGGTCACGAACCGCAGAGGGATCAGACCGCCGTCGGCCAACACCAACAGGTCGCTGGCCGGATTGGCCTCCACGCCCTTGACCGTTCCGAGTTCGTTGCCATCAGCGTCGACGACCAGGGACCCGATCAGGTCATGGACCCATAGCGCTTCGGGATCTTCGATCGGCGAGGCGAACAGGGGCGTGTCGCGCAGGGCCTCCGCCGCGTCGATACCGTTGACCCCCCGCAGGGTCACGATGAACCGGCCACGGTGGGCTGAGGAACGCTTGATCTCGAACGCCCGACCGTCCTCGGCCAACAGCACCGAGCCGGCTGCCACCCGCTCGACGCGGTTGGTGGTCAACGAGATGATCACCTCACCGCGGAGCCCATGAGGTTTGACGATCTTCCCGACCCCGAGCAGGGGTCCGGGGTCGCCGGACTCAGGGCTACTGGTTCCGGTGTCGCCGGACTCGTCGATGGTGCCACCGGCACCGTCGGCGCCGTCGCCGGGGGCCGGAGTAGGCACCTCGAGATCAGTCGTCGGCGATGTCGACGCTGGTCTGCACACCATCGCGTGCACCAGCTGCCGCCACCACGGTGCGGATGGCCTGGGCCACCCGGCCGCGACGGCCGATGACCCGTCCCATGTCCTCGGGAGCGACATGGATCTGGAAGCGGACGGAGTCGCCACGCTCTTCGGTATTGATCACCACGGACTCGGTGTCTGATGCGATGGAGTTGACCAGGTAGGTCACCACGGCCAGCGGCGTGCCGCCCGAGACGCGGTTGCCTGCGTCGTCGTCGTGGCCATCAGCCTCGTCGTCGATGGTGTTGACGTCGTCGACCGAGTCTGCGGCCGCGTCGTCGGTCACTTGGCCGCCTTGGCCGCTGCGAACTCCTCGAGGGCGCCGGACTGCTTCAGCAGCTTCTCCACGCGCTCGGTGGGCTGGGCGCCCTGCGAAAGCCATTTGACGGCCTTGGCGTTGTCGATGATGACGACAGCGTCCGGCTCGGCCAACGACTTGCCCCGAGGGGCATAGGTGCCGACGATCTCGATGAACCGACCGTTACGGGGTGAGCGGCTGTCCGCCGCCACCAGACGGTACGTCGGCTGCTTCTTCTTTCCAATCCGCACGAGGCGGAGTTTTACTGCCACGGTAACTCCTCTGTTGCATGGGTTCTTCCGGTGGAAGATCTGAATGATGCTGCTGCTGCATGCGCCGCCCTACGAGCCAGGGCCGGGGAAGAGTCTCCCACCGATCAAGGGCTCGGGAATCCGCACGGGGCGGGATTCGGCCAACTCGCAGATCATAAGGCAATTCTGGGAGCCCCCCGGACGGCGCTCCATTGCTGGCCCGGTGGAGATCAGCGAAGACCGACCTGGCGGGCGTGGCGGGGCTAGCGGGCCTTGGGGGTGACCCTGCCGCCGCCCTTGCCCTTCTTGCCGCCCTTGCCCTTCTTGGACCCCCCTGAAGATCCCCCGGAGCTGGCGAACGGGTTGGCCGGAGCATCGGTCCCGCCAGCTCCGAGTCCCGGAAGATCGCCCATAGCGGCCATGTCGGCCATCGCCTTGGGCGAGAGTTTCGGACCACGGCCGAGGAGCCCGCCGAGCCCGCTCATCGCCCCGCCGACGCCGCCCTTGGTGAACCCCTTCATCATCTTCTGCATCTCCTTGAACTGTTTGAGGAGCGCGTTGACATCAGTGGTGGTGGTGCCGCTTCCGTTAGCGATCCGGACCCGCCGGGATCCATCGATGACCGTGGGGTCGATCCGCTCGGCGCGGGTCATGGAGTGGATGATCGCCTCCACCTGGTCGATCTGTCGATCGTCGACCGACTCCGAGGCCTGCTTCAACTCCTTGGACATGCCCGGCAGCATCCCCAGCACACCGGAGATGGAGCCCATCTTGCGGACCTGCTGGAGCTGCTCGAGGAAGTCTTCGAGGGTGAACCGGCCCTCCATCATGGCGGCGGCACCCTTGGTGGTGACGTCCTGGTCCATCGTCCGCTCGGCCTGCTCGATCAGGCTGAGCACGTCCCCCATGCCCAGGATCCGGTCGGCCATGCGGTCGGGGTGGAACTGGTCGAAGTCGTCGAGCTTCTCCCCCGTGGAGGCGAAGGCGATAGGGCGTCCGACGACTTCCTTGACCGACAGTGCGGCGCCGCCGCGGGCATCACCGTCAAGCTTCGTCAGGATTACTCCGTCGAGGCTGAGTGCCTCGTGGAAGGCCTGGGCCGTGGCCACCGCGTCTTGTCCCGTCATGGCGTCGATGACCAGGAACGTGTAGTCGGGCTGGACGGCGCCGGCGATGTGGCGGATCTCGTCCATCAGCGATTCGTCGATGGAGAGCCGGCCGGCGGTGTCGACGATGAGCACGTCCCGGCCGAGGCGCTTGGCCTCTTCGAGGCCGGCTGCGGCCACCGACACCGGGTCCGATGCCTCGGAGAACACGGTCACCCCGGCCTGGCCGCCGAGCACCCGCAACTGCTCCACAGCCGCCGGACGCTGGAGGTCGGCACCGACCAGGAGCGGGTTGCGTCCCTGCTGCTTGAACCAGCGGGCCAGCTTGGCCGAGGCGGTGGTCTTGCCCGACCCCTGCAGTCCGGCGAGCAGGATGACCGTGGGCGGCCGGCTGGCGTAGCGGATCTGGAGCGTCTCGCCGCCCAGGATGGCGACGAGCTCCTCGTTGACGATCTTGATGACCTGCTGGCCTGGGCTCAGGCTCTGGGACAGCTCGAGTCCCACGCAACGGTCCCGCACGGCGGTGGTGAACTTGCGGACCACCCCGATCTCGACGTCCGCCTCCAACAGCGCGGTTCGGATCTCACGGAGGACCTCGTCGACGTCGGCCTCGGACAGCCGTCCTCGGCCCCGGAGTCGGGTGAGGATGCCGTCGAATCGGTCGGTCAGGCTCTCGAACATGGGGTGCTCAGGCTACCCGAACGCCGCGCTCGGTCGGAACGATCCCGACCGGGGGCCGCAAGGGTCCCTCCTCGGGCTCTGGGTTCCTAGAAGAGCGCGTCGACGAAGGCCTGGGGATCGAAGTCGATCAGGTCGTCCGCCCCTTCGCCCAGGCCGACCAACTTGACCGGCAGTCCGAGCTCGCGCTGGATGGCGACCACGATCCCGCCCTTGGCCGTGCCGTCGAGCTTCGTCAGCACCACCCCGGACACATCGACGGCATCCAAGAACACCTTGGCCTGCGCCAATCCGTTCTGGCCAGTAGTGGCGTCGAGGACCAGCAGCACCTCGGCTACGTGACCAGGTGCCCGGTCCGACACCCGGCGGATCTTCTTGAGCTCTTCGATGAGGTTGACCTTGTTGTGCAAACGCCCGGCCGTGTCGGCCAGCACGAGCGGATACCCCTTGGACGCGGCCCGCTGCACGGCATCGAACACCACCGATGACGGGTCGCCGCCTTCGGACCCGCGCACAATGTCCGCCCCGGACCGCTCAGCCCACAGGCTGAGCTGCTCCCCCGCCGCCGCGCGGAAGGTGTCCCCTGCCGCCAAGAGGACCTGCGTGCCGGATCGGGTGAGCCGAGTGGCTACTTTGCCGACGGTCGTCGTCTTGCCGACACCGTTGACGCCCACGAAGAGCCACACGTCGACAACTCGCGCAGTCTCCCCCTCGGCTGCGATAGGTCGACTCGTGCCGATTCCTGCCAGCCCCGACGAACTGGTGGTGAGCATGTCGACCAGATCGGCCTTGAGGGCGTCCACGAGTGCGTCCGGGCTGCCGATCTCCCCCGACTTGACCCGTCCCCGCAGGTCATCGAGCAGGACGTCGGTGGCGCTCACCCCGACGTCAGCCCGGATGAGCGCCTCCTCGAGGTCCTCCCACGTGGTGGCGTCGATCTTTCCTCGGGCCCGAATGGCACCGACGTAACCGGACAGCAGTCCCCGCGCCTTGCCGAGGCGACCCCGGTAGGTGGCCGGCTCGGGCTCAGGCGGGAGTTCGGGTTCAGGCTCAGGCTGGAGTTCGAGTTCCGGCTCGGGCGCCACACCCACTTCGAGGGTGGCAGTCCCAGGGGGGCCTGGGGCTTCCAGAACGGCACCCGCACGGTCCGGCAGTACCGAAGCAGCCCCGTCGCTCTCGGCGGCCCCGACGGACTTCGGCTCTAGCTCAGCGGTCGACCGGCCTCGTCCCCGGTTGAACAGGAGGATCCCGCCAGCAGCGAGGGCCACAGGTACGGCGACCGCAAGGCCGATGATGACATCAGATGCTGCTGTCAGCATGGTGGCGTCGATCACAGGTCAGGCCCAGCGACCGGTTCGGCGCTGGCAAGCGTGGAGGAATCGTCGTCGGCCTGTGTCGGCGAATTAGGCGCATCCATCCGTCGTGCGACCTCGTTGAGCGTGGGCCGCAGTGCCTGCCCGGAACCCGAGCCGTCATCGACAGCGACTTCGAATGGAGCCTCGACCTCGGCGGAGTCGGTGGTGTCGATGGTATCGGTGGTGTCGGTGGTGTCGGTGGTGTCGGTGGTGTCGGTGGTGTCGATCGTGTCGATCGGGTCGATCGGGTCGGTGGTGTCGATCGGGTCGGTGGTGTCGGTGTCCGTCTCGTCCGACTCCGACCCACCCACGTCGTCGCCCACGTCCTC
>CAININ010000206.1 GCA_903849265.1 uncultured Acidimicrobiaceae bacterium | reverse complement strand
GGTGGCGAGCAGGCTGGCCGGCGAGCTGTGGCCTTGTGTCTTCCAGTGACCCGTGTCGGCGATCCGAGGGGCGAGGAGGGTCTTGGCTGCAGTCACCAGCCGCTCCAGATGGGCGAAGTCGCCATAGAGCGCAGCAGCATCACGGCCCGACAGGTCCTCGGGAACGAGGACGGCCACAAGCGACCGCATGTCAACGATCAGCGAGGAAGCCCGGGCCGCCAGGCCGCCGTCGACGTGGCGCACGGCAGAGGCACTCGAGAACGAGTTGGGAAGTGCGTCGGAGAGGGTGGCGAGCGCCATGGAGACATCGTTGCAGGGGGGTGTAACACCCATGGTGGGAGGCTCATCGAATACGACAACCTGGGGGCCACCGGTGCCTCGGGCACAGCGTCAACTGCAAGTGGCCATGGAACTCTGAGCCGCGTCAATGATCCCAGCGCTGGCCGGCAATGCGCCGACTACGTGCCGACAGGCGCGGACACACCCACTGACGGGAGCTGTGCGGCATCCGAACCTGAACACAACCGTCCTGTCGAAAGGACGGGCTGGACCAGGAACTAGCTCTGTTCGATGAAGATGCACTCTCCGGGGCACTCCTCGGAGGCCTCGACGACGGCATCTTCGAGGTCGGCGGGCACACCCGCCATTCCGGCTGACCCGCCGGGCTCGTTCTTGACGTCGGCGCCGTCCTTAACGTAGGCGAGCCCGTCGTCGAGCAACGTGAAGACCGCAGGCGCGATCTCCTCGCAGAGGCCATCTCCCGTGCAGAGATCTTGGTCGATCCAGACCTTCATCAGCTGTGTCTCTCCTACGTATCTCTCGGCTCGAACGCGTGGCACCCGCAAGCAGGCGGGTCCCGGCAGGGCGAATGGTAGCGCCCGTCACTCCTCTATCGGCGTGCCGGGTGTGCTCCTGGAGCCATGTTATCCGCGTCGGAGGCTCCTGCAGCCGACCCCAGCCCAGAAGCGGGCCGACCCCGCCCAGGCGCTCGCAGACCCCTGGCGAGGCGTTGACCCCTGGCTAGGCATGTGCCGACCCCCGGGCCGACTCGGGTGCAGATGGCCGCCAGGATTCGCTGAGCGACTGTTCGTGAGTTCTCCCGGTGTAGGGTCGCAAAACAGGCCCGACAGCTCGAATGGGGTGATTGCGACGGTTGATTTCGACGGCGCCGACGGCGAAGGCCGGGCGGCAGACGAGGAAGATCTCGAGATCCTGCGTGAGCGCGCTCTCGCCGCAGAAGAAGAGGTCACCGTCCTGCGCCGGCGGCTCCAGGAGAGCCCGCGCCGGGTGCAGACACTCGAGGAGAAGCTCCTCGAGACCAAGGGGCAGCTGGCTCAGGCGGTCTCTCAGAACGAGAAGTTGACCTTTACCCTGCAGACGGCCAAGGAGCATGTGGCCAACCTCCGCGACGAAGTGGAGAAGTTGACCCAGCCCCCGTCGGCCTACGGCACGTACCTCGGGGCCAACGACGACGGGACCGTCGACGTGTTCTCAGGTGGGCGCAAGATGCGGGTATCCCTGCACCCGGACATCGGTCCCGGCGAGCTGCACCGGGGTAACGAGGTCGTGCTCAACGAGTCGCTGAATGTGATCTTGGCCCGAGAGGGCGAGGGGCAGGGCGAAGTCGTGGTCCTCAAGGAGCTGCTCCACGACGGACTCCGTGCGCTCGTCTACGGGCGCGCTGACGAAGAGCGGGTGGCAGAGCTGTCGGATGCGCTGATCGGAGTGAAGCTCCGAGCTGGCGACACCGTCCTGATGGAGTCGCGCACCGGATTGCTCATCGAGAAGTTGGAGCGGCCCGAGGTGGAAGAGCTGGTCCTCGAAGAGGTGCCGGACGTCACCTACGCCGACGTCGGCGGGCTCGACGATCAGATCGAAGCCATTACCGACGCGGTCGAACTTCCCTACCTCTACCGGGAGCTCTACGCCGAGCACAAGCTGCCGGCCCCGAAGGGCATCCTCCTCTACGGCCCTCCGGGATGCGGCAAGACGCTGATCGCCAAAGCCGTGGCCAACTCGCTGGCCAAGAAGGTGGCCGAGGTCACCGGGAACACCAATACCCGCAGCTACTTCCTCAACATCAAAGGCCCCGAGTTGCTCAACAAGTACGTCGGGGAGACCGAGCGCCAGATCCGGCTGGTCTTTCAGCGGGCCCGGGAGAAGTCAGAAGAGGGCGTCCCCGTCATCGTGTTCTTCGACGAGATGGACTCGCTGTTCCGCACCCGCGGCACCGGCATCAGCTCCGACATGGAGTCGACCATCGTTCCTCAGCTGCTCGCCGAGATCGACGGCGTGGAGACCCTCAAGGACGTGATCGTCATCGGGGCCTCGAACCGGGAGGACCTCATTGACCCGGCCATCCTCCGCCCTGGCCGCCTCGACGTGAAGATCCGCATCGAGCGCCCCAACGAGGTGGCCGCAGCCCAGATCTTCGGCCGCTATCTGACCCCGGACCTGCCGCTCGACGCCGATGAGGTTCGGACGCTGGGCGGGGGAGACCCAGCCAAGGCCACCCAGGCCATGATCGAGACCACCGTCGCCGAGATGTACCGCAAAGACGAGGAGAACCGATTCCTCGAGGTGACGTACCAGAACGGCGACAAAGAGGTCCTCTACTACCGCGACTTCTCTTCGGGCGCCATGATCGAGAACATCGTGCGCCGAGCCAAGAAGCTGGCCATCAAGCGGGCCATCGCCGAAACGGGCCGGGGGATCCGCACCCAGGACCTGCTCGACTCGATCCGCCAGGAGTACAAGGAGAACGAGGATCTCCCGAACACCACCAATCCGGACGACTGGGCGAAGATCTCGGGCAAGAAGGGCGAGCGCATCGTCTATATCCGCACTCTGATCAGCGACCGCGAGGACACGACTGGCGGCCGCTCGATCGAGCGGGTGGGGACGGGCCAGTACCTCTGACCAGCGAGGGGTGTCTCTGGCCCCCGGTGTGGGGGTAGGGTCGCCCGCATGGCCATCCCCAAGGTCTGCGGCATCGAGACCGAGTACGGAATCCAAGTGGTCAACGGCGACCCGAACCCGATCGCGGCCTCGTCCGTGCTCATCAACGCCTATGCCCGCGACGTCGCCCGCCAACAGGTCGGCTGGGACTTCGAGGACGAAGCTCCGGGCAACGACGCACGGGGGTACGTCCGAGAGGGGTCGATGCCCCCGATGGTCGAGACCCACCTGGTCAACACGGTTCTGACCAACGGTGCCCGGTACTACGTCGACCACGCGCACCCCGAGTACTCCTCCCCGGAGTGCCGCGACGCCTTGGAGGCATTGCGCTACGACCGGGCAGGCGAGCAGATCGTCGTGCGCTCGATGGAGGCCGCCGACCTCGCGGTCCACGACGGGTCCCATCTGGTCGCCTACAAGAACAACTCGGACGGAAAGGGCAACTCGTACGGGTGCCATGAGAACTACCTCATGGACCGAGAGACGCCCTTCAGCCGGGTGGTCACCGGCATCACCCCCCACTTCGTGACCCGACAGCTCTTCTGCGGGAGCGGCAAAGTGGGCTCGGAGACCCCGTTCTTCGAACGGGGTGCGGTCGACTTCCAGCTGTCCCAGCGCGCCGAATTCTTCGAGGAACAGGTCGGCCTGGAGACCACGCTGAAGCGCCCGATCGTGAACACCCGGGACGAGCCCCATGCCGACCCCGCCCGCTACCGGCGGCTGCACGTGATCGTCGGCGACGCCAACCTGGCCGAGGTTGCGACGTTTTTGAAGCTGGGGACCACATCGCTGGTGCTGGCCATGATCGAGGACGACGTATCGGGAAGCCGCAGCTTGACCTTGGCCGACCCGGTCCGGGCGATCCACGCCGTCTCCGCCGACCGCACCTTCAGGCAGCCGTTGCTGATGGCGGACGGGTCGACGGCCACCGCCTTGGCTATTCAGTGGGAGCTCTACTCCCTGGCCCGAAAGTACGCCGACGACCGCGGCCTCGACTGTCTGGGTGCGGAGTCCATCGGAGCGGCGGTCCTGGACCGGTGGGAGCAGGTACTGAACGGTCTGGAGACCGATCCGATGTCCCTGGCCCGACAGGTCGATTGGGTGGCCAAGCTGCAGCT
>CAININ010000205.1 GCA_903849265.1 uncultured Acidimicrobiaceae bacterium | reverse complement strand
TGGTCGGCTTGTTCGGCTTGTTAGGTCGAGACGCCGTGCTCTGCTTGCCTGCGGGTAACGAATCGTCCGTCGGCAACGTGCTCGGACGCTTCGCCCGGGCAGCCTCGCCATGGCGGAAGCAGCGGTTACCTCGGCCCTGGCCGACGAAGAAGGGCCGTCCGGTCCGCTCGTCGGTCAGCAGGTAGACGTAGACGGCGAGCTTGGTCGCCACACCGGGCGGGAAGGAGTCCTTCTGCGACGAGGCGCCGACGGCGGTGGGGACGAGTTCAGGAGTCGCCTGGACGACATCGCGCTCGGGCACAGCCTCGGCCACGTCGTCAGCCTCGGCCACCTCGTCAGGCTCGGCCACGCCGTCAGCCCAGGGCAGGGTCGGCTTGACCACGCCGCTCGGCAGCGGCACCGTCACCGGTCCGATCACAGGGGCCGCCACCGTCGCCCACGGGTCATCGATCACGACCGGTACGTCTGGGGCTCCGCCAGCGATGTCCATGTGCTGGGTGGCTACTCCTGGACCAGTTCGATCAGGGTGCCGAAGGCGCCCTTCGGGTGGACGAAGGCGACCGTCGTGCCACGCGAGCCCGGACGGGGGGCCTGGTCGATGACCTGGCCTCCGTGGTCCTTGACCGACTGGAGTGCGGCTGCGCAGTCGGTCACCCGGTAACCGACATGGTGGATGCCGGGTCCCTTCTTCTCCAGATACTTGGCCACCGGTGATGTCTCGCTGGTCGGCGTCAGCAGCTGCACGTAGCTGTCTGCCACCTTGAGGAGGGCCTCTTCGACCCCGTCGGAGTCGATGCGCTCGCGATGGGCGACCGTGGCCCCGAAAGTCTCCTCGTAGTAGGCGATGGCAGCATCGAGGTCGGGGACGGCGATGGCCACGTGGTCGATCTCGGTCAACAGCATCTCGGTCATACTCCGTGCCTCCTGAACAGGGTGATGCGGTCTTCGCCGA
This sequence comes from uncultured Acidimicrobiaceae bacterium, assembly GCA_903849265.1. GTDB lineage: Bacteria > Actinomycetota > Acidimicrobiia > Acidimicrobiales > RAAP-2 > Bog-756. The sequence continues at coordinate 6,276 of CAININ010000205.1, read as the reverse complement.
CCTTGGCCCGAAGCTCATGGTCGTCGATCCCGAGGCCCTCTTCGGGGGCGAGGCAGAGGACGCCGATCTTGCCCTCGTGCAGGTTCTTGTGGACCTGGTAGGCGGCATCGCCCACGTTGTCGAGCGTGTGCACAGCCGATAGCGGCGGGATGATCTTGCCTTCGCACACCAGCTGGTTGGCGTCCCATGCCTCGCGGTAGTTGGCGAAGTGGGAGCCCTTGATGGTCTTCAGCTTCATCCACAGGTGGCGGTTGTCGTACTCGATCATGTAGCCAGAGGTGGCGGCACAGGTGACGATGGTGCCGCCCCGCTTGGCCGCGAACACCGAGGCGCCCATGGTTTGGCGGCCGGGGTGCTCGAACACGATGTCGACGTCGTCGCCGACCAAGCCGCGGATGTCCTTGCCCAGGCGGCGCCACTCCGACTCGTCCTGATGGAACTCGTCCTTCCAGAACTGGTAGTTGGCCACCTTGCGATCGATGACCGCCTCGACCCCGAGCTCGTGGAGCAGGTCGACCTTTGACTGCGACGACACCACGCCCACCGGGGTAGCCCCGCCGTTGAGGCAGTACTGCACTGCGTACGCGCCCAAGCCGCCCGAGGCACCCCACACCAGAACCTTGTCGCCCTGAGTGATGGGGGCGCCGTTCTTCGAGACCAGCATCCGGTACGAGGTGGAGTTGCACAGCGCGTTGACGGCGGACTCCTCCCAGGACAGGTGGGTCGGCTTCGGCATCAGCTGGTTGGCCTTGACCACCGACAGATCGGCCAGGCCGCCGAAATTGGTCTCGAAGCCCCAGATCCGTTGGTTGTCGGCCATCATCGAGTCGTCGTGGGCGGTCGGGCTCTGGTCGTCGACGTAGTTGCAGTGGACGGTGACCTTGTCGCCCGCCTTCCAGCTACGCACGGCCGAGCCGACCTGCAGCACCACAGCCGAGGCATCGGATCCGACGATGTGCTGATCGAGGGCGTGGCGTGCTCCCCAGACTCCTTCGCGGCCGAGTCGGTCGAGGAAGCCGAAGGTGGGCAGGGGCTCGAAGATCGAGGTCCACACCGTGTTGAAGTTGATGGCGCTGGCCATCACGGCGATGTACACCTCGTCAGGTGCCAGTTCAGGGGTGGCGACCTCGCCCACGTGGAGCGACTTCCTGGGGTCCTTGTCCTCGGACTCCATGCCCTCGAACATGGCCAGCTCGTCACGCTTGACGTAGGCGGCCCGGTACGACTCGGGAATCGGGATGGCGGCGATCTCCTCGCCGGGTGCGCCGGCCAGGATGGCTGAGAGGAATTCCTGCATGGGAGTGGAGGATAGTCCGACCGGCGAGTCCTCTCCCAGGCCAGTTTTCACGCTCGGGATGTCGTAGGTCCGGCCAGGCCGTATCATGGCCCCCTGTCGTCGCGGCGGGCCCATGGGGGAACGTCGCCTGAGCCGGCCACCAGGCCGCGGAGGTCTTCATGTCCGGATCCGTCATCGTCGCTGGAGCACGTACCCCGATCGGCAAGCTGTCGGGTGCGCTCGGCAGCTTTTCCGCCACCGACCTCGGTGGCTTCGCCATCGCCGCCGCCCTCGAGCGGGCCGGCGTCGCCCCCGACCAGGTCGACTACGTCTTCATGGGCCAGGTCATCCTGGCCGGTGCCGGGCAGATCACGGCGCGCCAGGCGGCCACAAAGGGCGGCGTCCCGATGGACGTGGCTGCGACCACCATCAACAAGGTCTGCCTGTCCGGCCTCAACTCGATCTACCTGGCTGACCTGATGATCAACGCCGGCGAGGCCGACATCGTGGTGGCCGGCGGCATGGAGTCGATGACCCAGGCGCCCTACCTGCTGCCCGGCGCACGCGGCGGTTACCGCATCGGCGACGGCACCCTGGTCGACTCGATGATGTACGACGGTCTGTTCTGCGCCTTCGACCAGTGCGCCATGGGGCTCGGCACCGAGCGCTACAACGGCGCCGACGGCGTGTCCCGTGAGCGCCAGGACGAGTTCAGTGCCCTCTCCCATCAGCGGGCGGCCGCCGCCATCGCGGCGGGCAAGTTCGCCGAGGAGATCGTCCCGGTGAGCGTGCCCCAGCGCAAGGGCGATCCCAAGATCGTCGACACCGACGAGGGCGTGCGTGGCGAGACCACGGCCGAGTCCCTGGGCAAGCTGCGTGCCGCCTTCGAGAAGACCGGCACCATCACGGCCGGCAACGCCAGCCAGATCTCGGACGGCGGGGCTGCGGTCATCGTGATGTCCAAGGCCAAGGCCGAAGAGCTGGGCGTCCAGCCGCTGGGCGAGCTGCTCGGCTACGGACAGGTCGCCGGGCCCAGCCCGTCGCTCCTGCACCAGCCGTCCAACGCCATCAAGGCAGCACTGGCCAAGGCCGGGCTGGCCGTCAGTGACGTCGACCTGTTCGAGATCAACGAGGCGTTTGCCGCCGTCGGACTGGCCTCGGCTGATGACCTCGGCATCAGTGGCGACATCGTCAACGTCAACGGTGGAGCCGTGGCCCTGGGCCACCCGGTCGGCATGTCCGGTACCCGCCTGGCGCTGACGTCGCTCCTCGAACTCAAGCGCCGTGGCGGCGGGACCGCAGCCATCAGCCTCTGCGGTGGTGGCGGCCAGGGTGACGCAGCCATACTGCGCACCCTCTGATCGCAGCACCCGATTGCAGCAACTAGGTCCTGACCCTGCCTCGTCGACCGTCCGGTCGGCGAGGTGGTCGGGGACCGGCAGGCGGGCCAGCGGTCCGTCAGCGGACTGTCGTGCCGTTCAGTACGGCGGGGCGAAGCACCCCTTCAAGGTGGCGCACCCGGAGGCCACGTCCTCCCAGCCACTCACGTGCAAGGCCAGCACGGCCACCCCGCACGTCGGAAATCCGGACGCTTCGAGGATGTCCCGGTCGCTCGAGCCTTCGGCCAGCAGATCCCATGCCAGGTGGTACATCGTCGGGTTGTGGCCGATCACCATGGCCGATCGGGCGTGCTCGTCCACCTCGCGCAGGTAGACGAGGACAGTCTCCGGCTCGGCCTGGTAGAGCGACGCGTAGACGTCGAGCGGCACCCGCTCTTCCCTGGCTGCAAACACAAGGTCGGCCGTCTCCTGGGTGCGCACCGCACTCGAGCTGATGGCCAGCTCAGGGGCGTCCAGGCCGTTGAGGCCGAAGGGTGGGACCTCGTCGGCCAGCCGGCGGCCGAGGGCCGTTGCATCACGTCGTCCGCGATCGGTCAACGTGCGGTCGCGGTCTCGTCCACCCCACGTCGCCTCGGGCGACGCCTTGGCGTGCCTGAGGATCCAGAGGTATCTGACATCAGGGGACTGCTCCATCCCCTCATCGTGCCCCATGCCGCAGCTACGAGTCCGTCGGCGGCAAAAAGTGCCCAGGTGGGCAGCGCTCAGGCGTCTACGACGCGCCGTCCTTCGAGCGCCCGGCCCAGGGTCAGCTCGTCGGCGTACTCGAGGTCGCCACCCACGGGCAGTCCGCTGGCGATCCGGGTGACGGTGAGGCCCATCGGCTTGAGCAGGCGGGCCAGGTACATGGCGGTGGCCTCGCCCTCGAGGTTCGGGTTCGTGCAGAGGATGATTTCGGTGATGCCCTCGTCGTCCAGTCGGAGCAGGAGCTCGCGGACCCGAAGCTGCTCGGGCCCGATGCCCTCGATCGGGTTCAGCGAGCCCTGAAGCACGTGATAGCGGCCGGAGAACTCACCGGTCTTCTCCACCGAGACGATGTCGCGGGGGTCTTCGACCACGCAGATCTTGGTGGCATCGCGTCGGTCATCGGTACAGACAGCGCACAGCCCGCCCTCGGCCACGTTGAAGCAACGGGTGCACAGTGTGATGCGTTCCTTGACGGCGATGATGGCCTCGGCGAGGCGCATCGCGTCCTCAGGGGCCACCTTCAACAGGTGGAACGTGATGCGCTGGGCCGACTTGGGTCCGATGCCGGGCAGGCGGCCCATCTCGTCGATGAGGGACTGCAGCGGTCCGGAGAACACTGCCACCTAGACCACCTCTTCGGCGCCGGGGAAGGCCTGGAAGATACGAGTTTCGGCGGAGTTGTCGATCTCCGCGACCTCGAGGTTGTCGGCGTCGAAGTCGGCCAGATCCTCTACGGGGTCGTCGTCAGAATCCACCGGGGCTCCAGTCGAGGATGGCGAGGATGGCGCGTTGTCTGCCCCATCAGCGTCGGGTCGCCCTGAGGCAGGCGTCTGCTGCGCGCCGCCCGAGGACCCGTCGACCACGAGCACCAGCGGAACGGAGCGACCGAACTGGTCGGCGAGCGCCGATTCGACCTCGGCGCGCATCTCCTCACAGCGGTTGCGATGGATTTCGTTCGGGAGGCCGAAACTGGCCCGCTCTCCGTCTGCTCCGACGAACCTGCCGGCCTGGAACAGTGCCTTGGCCTTGGGCCGCAGTCGGCCGATGACCTGGTCGGCCCAGGCTCGGTCCAGTTCGTCCAATGACGGAAACGACCCCGAGGGCACAGGAGGCGTCGTGGCTTCGACGGGCTGTGGTGTATGCGGCGAGACCTCGGACGGGTGGGCGACGGGCTCGGGCGAGACCGTCGGCTCATCGCTGGACCCGGCGTTGGTCTCGGGCAGCACATCGACGCCGCCGTCACCGGCCGCTGGCGACAGAGCAGTTGGCTCGGCTGTGGGCTCGCCTGTGGGCTCCGCTATGGGCTCCGCCGAGGAGGACTGGCGGCGCAGTGCGCCAAGGGTCTTTCGGGGTCCGGTCGTCGACGTGGTCGGCTCGAGCGTGGCGGACTCGGGTTCAGGTGCTGCCTCTGTCGGCTCTACGGGACTCCCGTCCTCGGACGCCGCTGGTCTGCCGTTGGGTATCGCGGCGACCCGGGCGGCCAGGGCTGCTCCTTTTGAGGAAGCAGCGGGTGACGGGGTCGGTGCCGGTGCCGGATCGGGAGTCGGTGCCGCGGCAGGGCGGGTGGGGGTAACGCCAGCGGATACAGGGCCTGGCGGAGGCGGAGCAACCCGGTCCACCGGACCAGTGCTGCGTGGAGGTGCCGCGGGAGTGGACCCGCCACCACCGGAGGCCTCCAACCGCTCGATCCTGGCCAGCAGTGCCGCCGGCGAGTCGTCGGCTTCTGGGTGGACCAGGCGCACCAGGGCGACCTCGAAGTTGACCCGTGGGTCCGGTGCGTCGCGCATGGAGACCTGCGCCCGCCCGAGGTCCTCCATGGCCCGCACCAAGGTGGCGAGCCCGACCCGGCCGGCTTGCGCTGCCAGTGCATCGCGTTCGGCACCGGACACCGTGACGAGTTCGGGGGCGACCAGAGCCAGGAACCCCTGGCGGAGGTGGTCGACCAGGTCGACGGTGAGCTGCTGGGGACTGAACCCGGCGGCAGTCAAGTGGGCCACGGCTACCAGTGCCCGGGATACATCTCGTTCGGCCAGCGCTTCAACGACCTCGTCGAGCTCGGGCAGATCGTCATCGACGGTGTCCGAGGCGGCCACCTGGTCGAGGATGGAAAGGGCATCGCGGGCCGAACCCCGACCCCTTCTGACGGCCAGATCCAAGGCCTCGTCGCCCACGTCGAGCCCGGCATCGGTGCGCACCTGGGCCAAAAGAGCCGAGAGCGTATCCGGGCCCAGGAGCCGGAACTCGTAGTGCTGGGTGCGGCTGCGGATGGTGGGCAGGACCTTCTGGGGGTCGGTGGTGGCCAGCACGAAGATGACGTGGGCCGGGGGCTCTTCAAGGGTCTTGAGGAGGGCGTTGGAGGCTGCCGTCGACAGCATGTGGACCTCGTCGACGATGTAGACCTTCTGGCGGCCGGGCGATCCGAGGGCCGCCCGGGATACCAGGTCGCGCATGGCGTCGACCCCGTTGTTGGATGCGGCGTCCAACTCATGGACGTCCATCGAGGTGCCGCGGGTGATCTCCACACACGACGAGCACACACCGCAGGGCTCACCGTCGTGCAGATCGGTGCAGTTGAGCGCCTTGGCCAGGATGCGGGCGGTGGAGGTCTTGCCGGTGCCTCGGGGGCCGCTGAACAGGTAGGCGTGGGCCACCCGGCCGTCGCGCACGGCGTTGCGCAGGGCGAGCACAACATGGTCCTGCCCGCGGACCTCTTCGAACGTCGACGGTCTGAACCGTCGGTACAGGGACTGGTAGGGGGTTTCCTCGGTCGTGTCGGCCACGTCGGCGAGCCTACCGGTCGGGTCGGACAGTGTCCGTGGGGTTCGAGGGACCCTCCGAGGGGAGCGCGAAACCAGAAGAGGGGACAACGGGCCGCAACGGCCCCGGTGGTCGGTGCGACGGCCAGGTTGACTGCGG
>CAININ010000204.1 GCA_903849265.1 uncultured Acidimicrobiaceae bacterium | reverse complement strand
GGAGCTGGTCGCGGCATCGACCGGGCTGCGCTCGGCCGCCGGACCGGCCCGGGCTCGGGTCACCGACCGGGCCGGCTGGGTGCACGCCAACGTCGCCAGCTTCCAGCGCCTGCTCGGTCCTCACCTCGACCGGCTCGACCCAACCCGTCTTTCGGGCTCCAACGCGATGCTGTCGCGGCTTGCCGGTCCGTTGGCGTCGGCCGGTCGCACGGCGACCGGCGCCCAGATGGGAGTCGTCCTCGGGTGGCTGTCGACGAGGGTGCTCGGGCAGTACGACCTGCTCATCACCGAGGAGGCGGCAGAGGAACAGGACATCGTCTACTTCGTCGGTCCGAACGTGGTCGCCCTAGAGCGTCAGCATGGCTTCGAACCCCGGGAGTTCCGACTGTGGCTCGCCCTGCACGAGGTCACGCACCGGTGCCAGTTCACCGCCATCCCGTGGATGCGGGACTACTTCGTGTCGCTGGTGGAAGAGGGGATCGGTTCGTTGGAGCCCGACCCCGCCCGACTGGCCGCCGCCCTCCGCCGTATGACCGATCAGATCCGGGCCGGCCGCAATCCCCTCGAGGACAATGGCGCCCTTGGGCTGGTCGCCACGCCCGAACAGCTCGAGGGGCTCCATCGCATCCAGGCACTGATGAGCCTCCTCGAAGGACATGGAGATGTGACAATGGATCGGGCAGGTGCCGCCGATATCCCGAGTGCCGCCCATTTCTCGGCGGTGCTGCGCCAGCGTCGGACGCAGGCACACGGATTGTCGAAGATCCTGCAGCAGCTGATCGGGATCGAGGCCAAGCTCCGCCAGTATGCCGAAGGCGAGCGGTTCATCACCGCAGTCGAATCCGTCGGCGGCCCTGCACTGCTGAACAACGCCTGGCGGGGGCCGGAGTGGCTGCCGTCGCTCGACGAGATCCGCGACCCGCACCTGTGGATCGACCGTGTCGGTGCCCCGGCAATCCTCGTCCCGTGATCGGATGACCGAACGGGCATCCGATCAATACCTAGGTGTGGATGGTCTGGTGCCGGCATTGCGCGACGACCCGTGGGTGTCCGAGCTGCTCGGACGGTGCACGTTCCCCCCTCCGGGTACTGCGTTGGTATGCGGCGTGTCCGGCGGGCCAGACTCGACGGCGCTACTCGCCCTCGCAGTGGCCGCAGGGTGTCGGGCGACTGCGGTCCACGTGGACCACGGGCTGCGCCCCGGGTCGGCCGACGAGTCCGGTGTCGTCGCGGCCACAGCCGACAGGCTGGGGGCGGCGTTCCGTTCCGAGCGGGTGGTGCTCATCGACGGTCCGAACCTCGAGGCCCGTGCCCGCGACGCTCGCCGCCTGGTCCTGGGTCCAGATGCGGCGACCGGTCACACGGCCGACGATCAGGCCGAGACAGTCCTGGCCAACCTGCTTCGAGGAGCCGGTGTCCATGGTCTGGCTGGCATCCGGTCCGGGACGGGTCACCCTCTGCTCGGCCTCCGTCGGAGTGAAACGACAGCGCTCTGCAGTCACCTGGGGCTTCGGGTCATCCAGGACCCCTCGAACGAGGATCCCCGGTTCCTGCGCAACCGCGTGCGCGCTGAGCTGCTCCCGCTGTGCTGTGACATCGCCGGGCGCGATGTGGTGCCCGTGCTGGCCCGCCAGGCCGACCTCCTGGCTGGCGATGCCGACCTCCTTGACCGACTCGGTGAACTCCTCGATCCGACCGACGCCGCTGCGCTGGCCGCAGCCCCGCATGCCCAGGCCAGGCGGGCCGTGCGGACGTGGCTGACGGGGGACGGCCCGTATCCGCCCCCGGCCGCCGCTGTCGACCGCGTGCTCGATGTGGCTCGACTCGAACGGAGGGCCACGGAAGTGCCGGGTGGCATCCGGGTGACCCGATCTTCCGGCCGACTCTCGATGGGGCCCGTGGGGGGTGCTGGCGCTCCGATACAGTCGTGACGTGACCAACTCAGGCAATGACCGCCCGACGAACGGCGCGCGCCTCGAGGATGGTGACGAGGTCGGGAAGATCATCGTGTCCGAAGCCGACCTCCAGGCCCGCATCGTTGAACTCGGAGCCGCCATCACCGCGGACTACGCCGGCCGGCCACCCCTGCTCGTGGGTGTCCTCAAGGGTGCGTTCATGTTCATGAGCGACCTGTCCCGGGCGATCGCCCTGCCGTGTGAGGTGGACTTCATGGCGGTGTCCTCCTATGGGACCGCCACCCGCACCTCTGGCGTCGTCCGCATCGTCAAGGACCTCGACCTCGACCTGCTCGACCGTCACGTCCTGGTGGTCGAGGACATCGTGGACAGCGGCCTGACCCTCAGCTACCTGCAGCGCTATCTGCTCGCCCGCCAGCCGGCCAGCCTCGAGGTCTGCGCCTTACTGGTGAAGGAAGGCCAGCAGCGCACCGCACTCGACCTGCGCTACGTCGGGTTCACCATCCCGGCCGACTTCGTGATCGGCTACGGGCTCGACGTCGCCGAGCGCTATCGAAACCTTCCTGCCATCCACCTGTACGACGGCCCGGAAACGTAGGCGAGGTGCCGGCGGGTGCGTGGTGGCTGCGAGCACAGGGCAGATCCTTGCGAAACGCCCGATGCTTCCGCCGGGTAGAACGGTGCACCGGGCTCCGGCAACCGTGTGCCCGCCAAGTGGAGAGGTGATCGAACGATGAGTGTGGACACGAAGCGGATAGAGGCGGCCGTGCTCGAGATCCTCGAAGCCGTGGGTGAGGATCCCACCCGCGATGGGCTCCTGATGACGCCCTCTCGGGTGGCCCGGATGTACGAGGAGCTCTTCGTCGGCTTCCACGAGAACCCGGCTGACCATCTCGAAGTCACCTTCGACGCGGGTCACGATGAGATGGTGATGGTGCGGGATATCCCCTTCGCCTCCCTGTGCGAGCACCACATGGTCCCGTTCATGGGGCGCGCCCACGTCGCGTACATCCCCGGCTCCGACGGCCGGATCACCGGGCTGTCCAAACTGGCCCGGCTGGTCGACGGGTTCGCCCGGCGCCTGCAGGTCCAAGAGCGGATGACCGCGCAGATCGCGGATGCCATCGAGGCCGCCATCGACCCCAAAGGCGTCCTGGTCGTGGTCGATGCCGAACATCTCTGCATGTCCATGCGTGGCGTCAAGAAGTCGGGTACCTCGACGATCACCTCCGCCGTGAGGGGCCTGTTCCGGAGCGATTCGGCAACCCGGTTCGAGGCCATGCAGTTCGTCCAGGGTCGCTGAACGGGCGAACGGTCCCCCGCAGCTCTGTTCCGTGCCCGGAGCCGGTCGCGGAGATGCCCGGGCTGGTTTACGCTGGGCCGATGGGCGAAGCCAGAGCAGAGGAGCGCGGCCTCGTCATGGGGATTCTCAACGTCACGCCCGACTCCTTTTCTGACGGCGGCAGTTGGTCGGATCCTGAGCGGGCAATCATCAAAGGGCATGAAATGATCGCAGAAGGCGCCGATATCGTGGATGTCGGTGGCGAATCCTCTCGTCCTGGAGCGGTCGCGGTCAGCATCGATGAGGAGCTCGAGCGAGTGATCCCCGTCATCGAGGCGCTCAGCCCTCACGTACGGGTTTCCGTGGATACGGTCAAGGAGCCGGTGGCCGATGCGGCGGTCGCCGCCGGAGCCACGCTGATCAACGATGTGTCCGCTTCGCTGTGGCCGGTGGCGGCCCGTCACGGTGTCGGATGGGTGGCCATGCACTGCAAGGGGACGCCAGCCACCATGCAGGACGACCCCCGCTACAACGATGTGGTGGCCGAGGTGCGGGATCTGCTGTCCGCCCGGGCCGCCGCGGCCGCTGGAGCCGGAGTGCGGGAGATCTGGATCGACCCGGGCATCGGGTTCGGAAAGACGGTGGATCACAATCTCGAGCTTCTGGCCTGTCTGGACGTGCTGGTGGCCACCGGCCACTCCGTCCTGGTCGGCACCAGCCGCAAGGGGTTCCTCGGAACGCTGGGCGCCAGGGCGGACGGCGTTGTACTGCCAGTCACCGACAGGCTCCCCGGCTCCCTGGCCACGGCCACGTGGGCCCTGACGCAAGGGGCGGGTATGGTCCGGGTTCATGATGTGGCGGCCACAGTGCAGGCCGCTCGGCTGGTCGGACGGCCCGTCCGCCACGACCGGCCCGCGGCAACGACGCTCGATACGGAGGACAGATCATGAAGGGTAAGTGGGCAGCGGGGATCCCGCCGCGGAACTTCACCTGGGTGATCAAGGATCGCCTGGCCATGAGCGAACGCCCTGGTGGCTTCGCACCGAACCACCGCAAGGTGCGTCGCCAAGAAGAGATCATCTGGCTCCAGGTACAGGGGTTCAACCGAGTCGTGTCCCTGCTCCCGTCGTCGCACAACCTCCAGGCCTACGAAGAGAAGTCGCTGGCCAGCGTCCACTACCCGATGCCCAGTTCGGGCGATGTCCGCGGACAGCTGGCCGATGTCTACCGCGAGCTCCACGGGCGCTTGGGAACTGGTGAGCGCATCCTGGTGCACCAAGAGGAGCTGGGCGACCGGGTCTCGGGTGTCGTTGCCGGGTATCTCTTGTGGTCCGGTCGCCTGCCCACCGGACCCCAGTCGATCACTGTGATGGAGCACCTGACCGGGCATCCGATGGGACCGTCCGGGCGCGAGCTGGTGGCCTACGCCGGACAGCTGGCCCCGGCCCCGACTCCGGCCGGTCCGGCCCCGACTCCGGCCGGTCCTGCCCCCACCCGCAAGCCGTGACATCGGGCACGGGCGCCCCTGACGACCGGATCGAGCTCCGCGGTCTGCGTTGTATCGGAACACACGGCGTGCTCGTGGAGGAGCAAGTGCGGGCGCAGCCATTCGAGGTCGACCTCGACCTGTCCGTCGACATGCGTCCTGCCGGCATCTCTGACGCCTTGGCTGACACGGTTGACTACGGGGCGGTGGCCGATGTGGTGGCTGCTGTGGTGTCCGGGCCGCGATCGTTCGCGCTTCTCGAGGCTCTGGCTGTAGCTGTGGCCGACGCCGTACTCGGGGTCGACCCCCGGATCGCCAAGGTGACCGTCGCGTTGCGCAAGCTCCGACCGCCGCTGGCCGTGGATATCGACACCGTTGGCGTCCGGATGTCGCGCTTCCGGTGACGTCGCCTTCGCTCGAGGCGCCCTCGGTCCGGGCGTTCCTCTCCCTGGGGTCCAACCTCGGGGACCGGCACGCCCACCTGCGCAGGGCCGTCGATCAGCTCCGAGCCGGAAGCACCCCGGTCGTCACCGCGGTCTCCCGCCTCTACGAGACCGATCCCGTCGGAGGCCCCGACGCCCAGGGGCCGTTCCTCAACCTGGTGGTGGAACTGGCCGTGCCGGCGCCAGTGGACCCCTACCGACTCCTCGAGCAGTGCCACCGGCTCGAGGCTGCGGCCGGCCGGGTGCGCACGGTCCGATGGGGCCCCCGGACACTCGACGTCGATGTCATCTGGATCGACGGGGTGACTCTCGACGATCCGGATCTGACCGTTCCCCATCCCCGTTGGCGCGAGCGAGCGTTCGTGCTGGCCCCCTTGGCCGAGCTGGCACCGGAACTGGTCAGCCCACGCGATCTGAACAGCGCTGGCGGCGATGTGGAAGTCGTGGGTATGGTCTAACCAGCAGTTCCTGGATTTCCTGATTCGAACGGCACCCTCCTGGGGCCGGAACGACGAAAGGGGTCTCGTGACCACATTCCGAGTACTTGGACCGGGCCGTGCTGGCCGGTCGTTGATGGCAGCGCTGGACGCTGTCGGGGGCTATCGATCGTTGGGCGCCTGGGGGCGGGACCGGTCACCGGTCGATGCCGCTCATGGTGTCGACATCTTGTTCATCGCCACGCCCGATGACGTCGTGGCCGATGTGGCCGCGGCCGTTCGGCCCGTGGCGAGCACGGTGGTCGTCCACCTGTCCGGGTCGCTCGGACTCGACGTGCTGGCCGGGCACCCCCGTCGTGGATCGCTCCATCCGCTGGTCCCCCTGCCCACCCCAGCCATCGGTGCCGAACGGCTCCGCTCGGGTGTCACGCTGGCCGTCGCCGGCGACCCGGTCACCCGAGCCATCGCCGAGGCGCTCGGAGGGAACGTGGTGGAGGTCGACGACCAGAACCGGGCCGCCTACCACGCCGCCGCGGTGATCGCCTCCAATCACCTGGTCGCGCTCATGGGCCAGGTCGAACGTGTGGCCGCCACCGCCGGCTTGCCTCTCGAGGCCTTCGCCGGCCTCATGCGCGCCGCCAGCGAGGACGCGTTCGCCTTGGGCCCGCGCAAGGCGCTCACCGGCCCCGCCGCCCGTGGCGACTGGGAGACCGTGGAGCGGCACCGGTCGGCTATCGCTGGGATGCCCGCCCACCGGACGGAGCTCGCCGGGTACGACGCCATGGTAGCGATGGCGCGTCGGCTCTCCCTGGACACGGCCGAGGATCTCGACTCGTACGGCGATGCCCAGACGGCCCCCTCGTCGCTTGGTGCCTCGGTCGCGGCCGATGCCGAGCAGGTGGCGTGATCACCAACTCGACCACTCCGACAACAGGGCCTTCGGTGGTCGTCCTGGACACGCTGGCGGGCTACTCGGCACACCTCGAGAACGAGCGCCGCACCGGGCGGACGGTCGGTGTGGTGCTGACCATGGGGGCACTCCACCGCGGCCATGCAGCGCTGATCAGTCGCGCCAGCAGCGAGTGCGAGGTGGTCGCCGTCTCCATCTTCGTGAACCCGACGCAGTTCGCCGAGACTGCGGACCTGACCAGCTACCCGCGCACGTTGGACGCCGACGTCGATGTGGCCACCTCGGCCGGGGCGTCGATCGTCTTCGCCCCGGCGGTGACCGAGATGTACCCCGGGTGGCCCGTCCCGTCCGCCACCACAGTGTCGGTCCGAGGGTTGGCCGAACGGTGGGAGGGACTGTCCCGGCCTGGACACTTCGACGGGATGGCCACCGTTGTGACCAAGCTCCTGTCCGCCTCGGGCCGGTGCCGCACCTACTTCGGGGAGAAGGACTTTCAGCAGCTGGCCATCGTGCGCAGCGTGGTCCGGGATCTGTCGATGCCCGTGGATGTCGTCGGGTGCGCAACAGTCCGCGAGCCGGACGGACTCGCCCTGTCCAGCCGCAACGCACGCCTCGACCCTGACCAGCGGGCCGCGGCACTGTGCCTGTCGCGGGCCTTGCGTGCCGGCTCCAGTGCATTGGCGGGCGGAGCGGACCGGTCCGGCGTCGAAGCTGCCATGGTCGACGTGGTGGCCGGGGAGCCACAGGTAACGCTCGACTACGCCGTGCTGGTCGACGCGGCAACCCTCGAGCAGGCAGATGAAGCCCCGTCGACGGGGTCGCTCCGGTTGCTCATCGCCGCCACGGTCGCGCGTGTCCGCTTGATAGATAACTGCGACCCGCTCGGACCGGTGTGAGTCCGACGCTCGCCGGCCCGGAGCCACTCGACGTCCTGGTGTTGGGCAGCGGCGTGGCCGGCCTGTCGGCCGCGGTGCGCCTCGCCGCGCCGCTGACCCCCACGGGTGGGAGTGCCGAAGGCGGCAACGGCCTTCGGGTGGGGGTACTGACCAAGGCGGAGCTGTCCCAGTCGGCCACCCGTTGGGCCCAGGGCGGCGTGGCTGCCGTGCTGGGGGGCGACGAGGACTCGACCGATCTCCACCTGGCCGACACGCTGGCCGCTGGAGCCGGCCTGTGCGATGCAGAGGCCGTGCGGGTCCTGGTCGACGAAGGACCGAGCCGGGTGCACGAACTGATTGCCATGGGGGCGGTGTTCGACCGCCAGCCGGGCGGGGCCCTGGCCCTGGCCCGCGAGGGGGGGCACTCGACGGCGCGGGTGGTGCACGCCGGCGGGGCGGCGACGGGCGCCGAAGTCGAACGGGCCCTTGTGGACGCCACCCGGGCCTCGGCTGCGGCCGTCATGGAGGAGTGGTTCGCGCTCGACCTTCTGGTGGAGCACGGCCGCTGCCGGGGAGTCGTGGCCCTCAGTAGCGACGGGCGCACCGTCGAGGTCCGCGCCACCCACACGGTCCTGGCCACCGGCGGGGCCGGGCAGCTGTTCTCGGTCACGACGAATCCGGCCGAAGCCACCGGGGATGGTCTGGCCATGGCGCTGCGGGCCGGAGTCGCTGTCACCGACGTCGAGTTCATGCAGTTCCACCCGACGGCACTCCACCATCCGGCCATGCCTCGACCGCTGC
>CAININ010000203.1 GCA_903849265.1 uncultured Acidimicrobiaceae bacterium | reverse complement strand
TCCCGCCGGGGATCATGACGGTCCCGGTGCCGATCAGCCTACGGGCTGACCGCAGCGCGCCGCCGAGCGCATCGTCAGCCAGTGCGTCGGCCTCGTCCCAGGTGAACCACGACACCTCCTGGCTCTCCTCGGGAGGAGGGGCCGGGTTACGGTCGGGCCCGACGAGCAAGTACCGGATGTCGAGGTGGACATGACCCTCGGCCGCTTCGTGGACGTCGACGTGCAAGAGCACGGGTTCGCCTGATGGGTGAGCCAAGCGGAGCCCGGTCTCCTCCTCGCACTCACGCAGCGCACCGTCTTCGGGTGTTTCGCCGGGCTCGAGATGACCACCGGGCTGCAACCAACGGTGCAGCCGACGATGCCGGTGCAGAAGGACTCCCCTGCGTCCGATCACGATGCCCGACGCCGTGACATGGGTCAGGTCGTCATTCCGGTCGAATGGCTTGTCGAGCGAGCGCAGGTCGACCAGGATTTCCGCCCTCGACGCGGCCTCACGGGAATCCCCGGTGCGATGTCCGTCGACGGCGGCGATGAGCCGCTGCACCTCGGGATCGACAGGGGAGGGTCCGATCGTCGACGTCACCATGGGCTCCCGATGAACCGGAGGTCGGTCGGGAGATCAGGTCGACGGTCGATCAGGCGGACTTGCGACGCTGGCGATGGATCCGGCGACGCTCGCGCTCGGTGGTCCCGCCCCAGATGCCTTCGCGCTCCCGGTTGGCCAGAGCATGCTCCAGACACGACTCGCGCACGGCGCACTGATCGCAGACGGCCTTCGCCTCTTCAGCCTCCTCGTCGGAGACCGGGTAGAACACCTCTGGATCGATGCCCTGGCAGGCAGCGTGCTTGCGCCAGGTGGCACTCATGGGAACATTCCTTGCTACGGTTGGGAACACTGGTCGACCGCTGCGGCAACTAGTCGGCGACCTGGAGTTTCGCGGCCTCCCGACAGGAACTGGCGGAACAACCAGTATGGCCCACGACAGGTCGCCCTGTCCACCACAACGGGTGACACTTGGGATTGGAGCCACAACATCTTGTGGCTCCTTCTCACGGGAACGGACCCGAGGACGAACTGCAACCATGGGTTCCCCCTTCGACGCCCCTTCATCGACGTCCGAGACCTGCCTGACCTGGGCCTAGGATCTCTCGGGATCAGATCCGATGCGCCCGCTGGCGACCAGGGACTGCTCGTGCTGGCCCGAGCAGGCCAGTTCCCACAGTCAACGCAGGCCAGTTCCCACAGTCAACAAGGAGTGCACCATGGCCCCAGTAGAACTCGGCGGCAAGACCATCGTCATCACAGGGGCCACCGGGCAGGTGGCGGAACCCGTCGCGATCGCCCTGGCCCGCGACAACGAAGTCGTGGCTGGCGCCCGGTTCCGGGACCCTTCTGCCCGGGCCCGCCTCGAAGTCGCCGGCGTTCGCTGCGTGCCCATCGACCTGCTCTCCGGTGATGTCTCCGGTCTGCCCGCCGATGCCGACTACGTCGTCAACTTCGCTGTGGCCAAGTCCAACGAATGGGAGAAGGACCTGCGCGCCAACAGCGGCGGTCTCGCCTACCTGATGGAACACCACCGCGCAGCTGCCGCGTTCCTTCACTGCTCGACAACCGGGATCTACCGTCCCATGGGGCACCACGTCTTCGCTGAAGGTGATCCGCTAGGCGACAACCACGGCGTATGGCCCTTCCTCCGGACCTACAGCATCTGCAAGATCGCCACCGAGGCCACGGCCCTGTGGGCCGCCGATCGGTTCGAGCTGCCCACCACGATCGCCCGGCTGTCGGTTCCCTATGGCGACCGAGGCGGGTGGCCTGCCATCCACCTCGAGATGATGATCAACGGCAGCGACATCCCTGTGCACGTCGACGCCCCCAGCGTCTACCACCCCATCCACGAGGACGACATCCTGGCCATGGTCCCCGGGCTGCTGGGCGCGGCCGGATCGCCAGCGACCGTGGTCAACTGGGGCGGCAGCCAAGCGGCCAGCATCGAAGAATGGTGCGGCTACCTTGGCGAACTCACCGGACTCACGCCTCGATTCGAACCGACAGCAGAGACGATCGACAGCGTGCAGATCGACCTGACACGTATGCACGAGCTGGTCGGCCCCACCGCGGTCGGATGGAAAGAAGGCATGCAGCGGATGGTCGCTGCCCGCCATCCTGAGCTACTTCAGGACTAGGTCCTCGCTGGCGGCGGTCGTCCCTGGTCGCCGATCATGGCCGGTGATGTGGCGACCGACCACGCGCTGCGAACAACGGGTTCAGGCACAACCAGCCTCTGGCCCTGCATCATCACGAGCGTGAGCCCTCCAGCAGGTGACGCCCAGAGCCAACGGGCTGATCCGGGGTACGTCGACAGCAGCGGTGCGAGCGAATCGGGAATGCGCGGATCGAGCCGGTGCTCGACCCCGTCCACCTCGATGGTGCATGTGCCGCACACGGTGACGTCGGTGCGGCCGAACCGGAGAGTCACGGCATCGTCGACAACGATGCTGTCCAGAACGGGATCCTCGAGGACGAACTCATGTCCTCCGTCGGGCAACTCCCTGATCAGGACGCTACTGGGCACCATCCCATGTTCCCACCTGCGGCAGGGCCTCGCACTTGCGTCCCTCGCCAGCGGGCCGGTCGCTGGTTCAGCGCGGGGGCCAGAGCAGGGATGCCAGCCGGCTGGTGAGGTCGTCGAGCTCCACGGCCGTCTCTTCGTATCCGTCAGATGGCCCGCCATAGGGATCAACTACGTCTTCGCCGGGCGAGTGGTTGGCCAGCGAATCGCGCTCCCGGTCGCCCTGGGCAGCCCGAATCCACGAAGCGACGTCTTGGCCGGGCATCCGGGGGCCCACGTACTCCCCCCGACGGACCAGTTCCTTCAACCGAAAGGCACGCTGCCAGGAGTTCGGGACCAAGAGCATCGCCTCTTGCACATGGCGCAAGCTCATGCCGATGACCAGCCCGGCCTCGGCGACCAGAGGGGCCGACAGTGTGGCGCTCCGGTGCTCGGTAAGGTCGATTCCCCTGCGGGCCATGACCTCGAGGACCTCGTCGGGAGGCGTGCGTCCGGGCTCGCCCAGTCCTACCGACATCACCCGAGGTCCATCGACATGGGCCTCCGCCCGCCGAGCAAAGAGCGCGGCGGCCATCGGAGACCTACAGATGTTTGCGGTGCAGACGAAGAGGACCAGAACAGGACCATCCTATGTTGGTACCTCGCGAATCCAGGGGACTATCCTTCGAACACTGCATCCCGCCGAGCGGACCCGGGGTGCAGGCTCCGCCGCCGAACGGGCTCCGGCACGCGGAC
>CAININ010000202.1 GCA_903849265.1 uncultured Acidimicrobiaceae bacterium | reverse complement strand
GGACCGAGCGACCAAGACCCGAGGTGGTCCTTCAGACCCCAACCCGAGTTCGGCCAAGAACCCGGACTCGGAATCGACAAGCCGCCGGAGCCCGTGCCGAGGGCGTGAACCGATGGGCGTCAACCCGGGGAACTACCAGGGCCCACTCGATCCGGTCAGCCAGCCGACGGGTGTGAGGCTTCCACGACCGTGTGGATGCCGCCCCGCACCAGCCAATCGGAGGTGACGGTCATCCGACGGGGGGCCACCGCGGCAACGAGGTCATCGAGGATCCGATTCGTCATGTCCTCGTGAAATCCGCCCTCGTTCCGGAAGCTCCAAAGGTAGAGCTTCAAGGACTTGAGCTCAACGAGCGATTGGTCGGGAACGTAGCTGATCCGGATGGTTGCGAAGTCAGGCTGGCCCGTGAGCGGGCAGAGGCACGTGAACTCGGGCGTATCGCAGGTCACGAGATAGTCGCGGCCCGGATGCGGATTCGGTACGGCCTGGAGGTCTTTGCTGGGTTGGGTTGGCATAGCGCCGACGAGGTTACCGCTCGTCGTCGTAGAGCCCGCCAGAACCGTCCTTGTCCAGGATAAGTCCGTCCATGTCGGCGCGGAGCAGAAGTACCTGTCCTGGTAGTCCGGCATCCGCCAGCGCTTGTTGACCTGCGGTCTGGACCTTCGGTGCATCGACTCCTCGACAGATGCCCAGCAGCGATGGACCGGCGCCTGACCAGCACGAGGCGAGGGCACCACCGGCGACCAAGGAGGCGAGCAGCATGGGGGCGGCAGGAAACAGCGGACTGCGGTAGTCCTGATGCAGCCGGTCTTCGGCGGCCTCGGGGATCAGCAACCGAGAGTCGGCCATGCCTGCCATCATGAGCGCCATCCGCGACAGATTGAACGCTGCGCTCTCCCTGCTCACCTCGGGGGGCAGGGCTTGACGGGCTCGCGCCGTCGACAGATGCACGTCGGGAACGATCACCACGAAGGCCAAGCTCACATCGAGCGGGAGTCGCACGACTTGGACCCCGCCTTTGACGACAGCGGCAGCAACGAACCCCCCGACCATCGAGGCGGCGGCGTTGTCCGGATGACCATCCATCGCCGTCGCCACTGCCAACGGATCACTGGCGCCAGCGGCAGCAGCAGCGGCCAAGGCCAAGGCGGCCGAAGATCCGAGTCCACGGGAGATCGGGATGTCAGACCGCACCGAGATAGCCAAGCGATCTGTCCCGGCGACGTCGATCGCTACTCGGGCCGCCAGGTGCGAAGAGTCGTCGGCCAATCCTTCGCCCTCACCGATCGAACGGACGATCAACTTCGACGCCGGCTCGACGTCGACCACCACATAGCGATCAAGGGCGAGTCCCAGCGTGTCGAAGCCGGGACCCAGGTTGGCTGTAGAAGCAGGTACTCGAGCGCGCACGCCACCACGGTACTCCCGGTGCTCCCGCTGAACCGGGACCGCTGCCATCCGACGTCGGGCGTCGCCATCGCCTAGGAGTGAGCCAGCCTCCACCAGACTGACGGCTCCGGAACGGTCTGGGTCAGCTTCAGCGGCACCGTGACGAACTGATCACCGATGGCGAACAGTGCCGTCCCGACCCGAGATCCGGCGGGGCTGCCGGCGGCCACCGAAGTGAACTTGGTCATGCTCGACACCTGCTGCCCAGGCCACCCGGACAGCCATGCTTCAGCCGCTGTTGCGTACGAAGCGGTGTGGGCGACGCCGCCCCAGGAGGCACTCACCGATCCAAGCACCTGTCCGACGGTGGCTACGGGGACCGGGGTGATCGCCGCCGCTGTCGCCGTCAGCAGTGCGTCCGTGACAGGGCGGGCGAACTTGAACGGATCAGCGATCGGCAGATCGTTGATCGGGATGCTGGTCGTCGTCGTGGTCGGAGGTGGTGGTGGTGGAGGTGGAGGGGGCGCCGTGGTGGTCGTGGTGGTGGTCGGTGCCGCCGGGTCCGTGGATGTCGACGGGGGCGGCGCCGTGGTGGTCGTGGTGGTCGTCGCGGGCGGTGCCACCGGAGGGAGGGGCTTGGGAAGCGTCGGCGGTGGAGTCGGTTGGCCGAGCACCGCCACCAGAACAAGGACCTCCTGATTCCGCACCTTCCGATTGGCGGCGAGCACCATGCATGCCCCGGCGACCGAGGTGTACCCCGATTTGATCCCGACCACGCCGTTCGTCCCGACTTCGGAAACGATGTTGTGCAGCGTTCCGACGAGCGGGAGTGTGACCGAGGGCATCGCCACCACCTCGGCGAAGGTGGGGATGGCCATACCGGCCGACGCCACCCGAAGCACGTCCGATGCCGACGACACCGAACGCGGGTCGTATCCGCTGGCGTCCACGTAGTGGGTGGCGGTGGTGCCGAGCGATACAGCGAATGCGTTCATCTTCGCCACAAATGCCGGAATCGAACCGGCATCCCACATGGCGAGGCTGAACGCTATGTCGTTCGCCGACTGGGTGAGCAGCGCTTCGAGCATCTGGCGTTCGGTCACCTGTTCGCCCACTTGGATCGCCACGGTCGATTGGTCCTTGTGGAGCTCGTCCTCGTACTCAGCGACGTCCCCTGCAGTCACGGGGACCAGCGGCCCTTCGGCGCCTGCTGGGATGGGATGGTCACGAAGCACGACGACCGCGGTCGTCAGCTTGGTCAACGAAGCGATGGACACCGAGGACTCGGGGCCGGACTGCGCTGCATAATGGATCGACGGAACGGCCACCGCCCCCTGCCCCTTGGACGGCCACGGCAGGGCAGGCGAGGCGCCGGGTACCACTACCTGCGCCATCGTTGCCGGCTGCGCCACGGGGCGCGACAACGGAGTATCGATCCGGGTGACCGCCACCCATGTGCCCCCGCCGATCAGGAGGAGCGCCACGGCACCCAGCACCCACGGGAGTTTCCGGTGGCGCCGTGTTGCGCCGTTGCCGTCGACGCTGCCACCGGTTCCCTTTGCTGAATGCCGATGGCCCTTCCGTCGGCGATGACGTCCGGCGACGCGGCCAACGGGCTCGGCCAAGACAACCCCTGCAACAGGTGCGGTCCGGCCTCCGTCGGTGGTCGTCATCGAATCAGCGCGTGCTGGTCCCGCCTGATCAGCGGGCGTCCAGCTCCTCGGGCGTCATCAGCACCGTACGAGCCTTGGAGCCCTCGGACGGTCCCACCACGCCGCGCCGCTCCATCAGGTCCATGAGGCGTCCAGCCCGAGAGAACCCGACCCGCAGCTTGCGCTGCAACATCGAGGTCGAGCCGAGCTGCGATCGCACGACGAGCTCCATCGCTTGTTCGAGCAGTTCGTCGCCATCGCCATCGTCGTTTCCGCCCGATCGAGGGCCCTCTGCGCTCACGACTTCTTCGATGCCGGCCACGGTCTCCATCGGCCGCTGTCTCTTCCAATGCGCGACGACCGATCGCACTTCTTCTTCGCTGACCCACGGTCCCTGGATCCGCTGCGGGTTAGACGAGGATGCGGTCAGCAGCAGCATGTCGCCTTTGCCGATGAGGCGCTCCGCACCGGGCTGGTCGAGGATGACCCGGCTGTCGGCCAGCGACGACACGGAGAACGCCATCCGCGAGGGAACGTTGGCCTTGATCACACCAGTGATGACATCGACCGATGGTCGCTGCGTGGCCAGGACCAAGTGGATGCCGACGGCACGCGCCATCTGGGCGATCCGGCACACCGACTCTTCGACGTCCCGGGCGGCCACCATCATCAGGTCGTTCAGCTCGTCGACGACGATCAGGATGAATGGCAGCCGAGGGAACCGGCTGTCCGCCTCGTCGTCATCGTCCACTTCTTGGTCCGTCCCCTGCATGCGGAGTCGGTAGGCCTCTTCGTACTCGGCAAGATCACCTGAGTCGAAGGCTGCGTTGTAGCCGGTCACGTCTCGCTGGCCCACCTCGGCCAAGAGGTCGTAGCGGCGCTCCATCTCGGTGACGGCCCAGCTGAGGGCGTTGGCGGCCTTCTTCGGATCGACCACGACCTGGGTAAGCAGGTGGGGCAGGTCGTTGTACTGGCCGAGCTCGACCCGCTTCGGGTCGATCAAGATGAGTCGGACCTGGTCCGGCGTGGCCCGGGTGAGGATCGAGGTGAGCACCGAGTTGATGCAGGACGACTTTCCTGATCCCGTCGATCCAGACACGAGCACATGGGGCATCTCGGCCAGGTTGGCCATCACGGCACGGCCGGAGATGTCCCGACCCAGTGCGACCTCGAGAGGATGGACTGCCTTGGCCGCCTCCGGCGAGGCCAGGATGTCCCCGAGGGCCACGAGTTGGCGGCGGCGATTGGGAACTTCGACGCCGATGGCCGACTTGCCCGGGATGGGCGCAAGGATCCGGACGTCGGGCGAGGCCATGGCGTAGGCGATGTCCTTGGACAGCGACGTGACACGGGCCACCTTCACCCCGGCACCGAGCTCCAGCTCGTACCTGGTAACCGATGGACCGACCGTGCGGCCCACCAGGCGTGTCTCGACCCCGTGGGCGGCCAGCGCGTGCACCAAGGCGGCACCGGCGGCGTCCACCTCGGTTTCGTCGATGACCTGGGCCTTCGCCCGCTTCAGCAGGTTCGTCGGCGGGAGCTTCCAGTCACCCGGCGGCGGGCCCATCTGCATCTCGAGCTGCTCGCCCTTGCCGGGCTTCGTGGCTGCCTCGGGCAGGGCGACCGGCTCTAGGGCATCCTCGTGGATCTCATGGATCTCGCCACGATCGTCGTGTTCGTCGTGTTCGTCGTGCTTGTCAGGACTTGCCCCGGGATCGGGCTCCACGGCGATCGATGCCATGGATGGCTGGCGACCCTGCGCCAACGCCCGACCGAAGGGGTCGGTCGGCTCATCCTCGGAGTCGCCCACCACGTCGGCGGCATCGTCACCACGGGCGAGACCGATTGCCCACCGCACGGCACGGACCAAGCCCGCAGCAGCCGACCGAACGGACACTCCGGTGAATACGAGGAGAGCGATGGCGGCCACCATCACCAGGACCACGGCCGCGCCGAATCCGCCCAGCGCCGAACCGAGGGGATCCGCCAAGAGTGCACCCACCCAACCACCGGATGACGACAATGCTGCCGTGGACGCCCCGATTCGAGGCGACCCGCCGGCCAGAGCGGCAAGTCCCGACACCGCCAGCAAGATCAGCGTTCCCCCGATCACGGCCCGGGCAGGCTCTCGGCGTGGCTTGCCCTCCCCCGACCGATCCTCTCCTCGGCCCATGAGCATCCGGACGCCGATGGCGATCAGGACCGGCGGAACCAGGAAACGGCCCCAGCCGAGCAGGTCCCCCACGACCACGCGGGCATCGTGCCCGGCTGGCCCGAGGGCGTCCCCGTAGAACGCGACTGCGCACAGGATGCCAAGAGTGACCAGCGCCACGCCCCACAGGTCTGTGGCGTGGCCAGCGGCAACGGCGCCCATCGAGGCCAGCATGCCGCTGGGCTCTTTGGAGTGGGCAGCCGCCCGACCGGAACGAGTTCCGCCCTTACCGGCCTGGGTCTTCTTCGCGGAGGCGCTCCGGCTCGATCGAGACGGGGGTGTCGCCTTGCCCTTGGGCCGCGATGCCCCGGATCGACCCGCCGGACGCTTGG
>CAININ010000201.1 GCA_903849265.1 uncultured Acidimicrobiaceae bacterium | reverse complement strand
TAAGCGATTGCTGATCACCGGCGTCGCCAACGAGGACAGCATCGCCTTCGCCACGGCGCGCCGAGCGGAGTCCATGGGAGCGGAGGTAGTGCTGACGGCCTATCCGCGTGATGTCGAACGGGTTCGCCAGATGGTGAGCGACGCCGATGCGGACCTCGAGGTCCTACCGCTCGATCTCACCCAACGATCAGAAGTGGATGAGTTGATCGAGTTGCTTCGTTCCCGATTCGGGGAGTTCGACGGTGCACTCCACGCCGTCGCCTTCGCCCCGAAGGATGCCCTTGATGGGCCCTTCATGGATGCCGATCCGGACGGCATCGAGTTGGCCTTTCGGACCAGCGCGTGGAGTCTGAGCAATCTGGCCCGTCTCGTGGCGGCGTTGGCGCCCGCCGGCGGCGCTTCGCTGGTAGGCCTCGACTTCGATTCGAACGGCGGAGCGTGGCCGGTCTACAACTGGATGGGTGTCTGCAAGGCAGCGCTCGGCTCGACCGCCCGCTACCTGGCCCGTGACCTGGGGGCCGAAGGCATCCGGGTCAACTTGGTCGCGGCCGGTCCACTGCTCACCCGTGCCGCCCGAGGCATCCCGCGGTTCGATGCGCTCCTCGACGCCTGGGCGACCACAAGCCCCTTGGCGTGGTCGGACTGCGATCCTGGACCAGTGGCCGACTCGATCTGCTTTCTGCTGTCCGACCTGGCTCGAGCCATCACCGGCGAGGTGCTCCACGTGGACGGTGGGTTCCACGCCATGGCGACAGCTCGTCCAGTCGGCTGAGCATGCAGCAACGGCCGGCACGGCCGGGGAGGCCCCGCTTACCTGCACGTCAGGGCGCCGGTGGCCGATGGATCGGCCAGTGCACGGCAGATTCGGTGATACCGAAGACCGGTGGTGAACACCCGTGCGCCAGGCGAATGCGGCGCATCGGGTTCGTGGCCCAGCAGCACACGAAGTAGTAGGTGGTCGTCGACGGGCAACGACAGAGGGAGAAGCCACCCTGACCCGGTGCCACCAGACGTGGTCGGCGTGAAGTCTCTCTTCGCCACTGGTCAATCTTCGGTGGCCTGGGACCTAGAACGCTACCGCCCAGTCTAGTTGACAAACTTACGATAGTTGTTAACTTGTCACCCATGACGTCCGAACTCACCGTGGAGGAACGCCTCCTCGATGCCACCCTCGAGGTGGCGGCGGATCACGGCATCAGCCGCCTGTCGGTGGGCGACGTAGCCAAGCGGGCCGGGCTGTCGCGCCAAACCCTGTACAAGCACTTCGCTTCGCGGGACGACCTGGTCAGCCGCACCGTCCTGCGCGAGGCCGGTCGCATCGTGGAGCAGGTGATTGCCGCGGCAGTCCTCCACGACGACCCGGTCGCCTCGATTGAGGCCGCCATCTTGGAGACGCTTCGCCTTGTCCGAGGTCACCCCCTGCTCGATCGCCTGGTGGCCACGGAGCCGGAGGTCCTGCTGCCACTGCTGATCGGCGGACCGTGGGGGGTACTTGGCGCCATCAGGGACATCAGCAAGCAGATCATCGAGGAGCGAGTGCCGGGGGCCACCGGTCCTGAGTCCAGTTCGGCGGCCGACCTGCTGAGCCGCATGCTGATCAGCTACACCGTCCGGTCGCCCGACCAGCCACCTGAAGAGGTGGCCCACTTCCTCTCCACAGCGATCGTTGCCGGCCTCACCACGGCGCCGACTCCTGCCCACCGATAGCCCTGAAAGGCCTCCAGTGACCCGCTCGACCCTCTCACGTAGCTCGACCATCTCCACCACTATCGACGGGACCGTCGTGACGTGGCGTGACGAGAAGCGTTACTCCTGGGCGAACGCATTGGTGGTACCGATGCTGCCCTTCCTCGCTTGGGTGGGAGCATTCACCACCGGTCTAGACGTCTTCTGGTACACCGGCCCGTTCTGGATCTTGATCGGCCTCCCGATCATCGACACCCTCGTCGGCACCGACCGGGGAAATCCGCCGCCATGGGCCGAGTCCACCCTCGATAAGGACCAGTACTACCGGGTGTTGACCTACTGCTACCTGCCGTTGCAGTACGCCGGGTTCTTCTGGGGGGCGTGGTTGATCGCCCAGGGCCACCTGTCGTTGGTGGCGGAGTTGGGCCTCGCCCTCACCGTTGGGGCGGTCGGCGGGATCGGCATCGCCAATGCCCATGAACTGGGCCACAAAACGGATTCGTTCGAGCGGTGGATGGCCAAGGTGGTCTTGGCGCAGACAGCGTATGGACACTTTCGGGTGGAGCACAATCGCGGCCACCACGTGCGGGTCGCCACCCCCGAGGATCCAGCCAGTGCCCGCATGGGCGAGTCGTTCTGGGCCTTCTTCCCTCGTAGCGTGGTCGGGGCCGTCCGTTCGGGGTGGCGGATCGAGAAGAACCGGCTGGGGCGTAAGGGCGGCAGTCCGTGGAATATCCACAACGAGGTGCTGACTGCCTGGCTGATGTCGGTCGTCCTCTTCAGCTTCACCATCGCCATCTTCGGCGTGCGGGTGATCCCCTACCTGGTGGTCCAGGCGGTGTTCGGCTTCTCACTCCTCGAGGTGGTCAACTACCTCGAGCACTACGGCCTGCTCCGCCAGAAGGATGCCAACGGAAAGTACGAGCGGTGCGCCCCTCGCCACAGTTGGAACAGCGATCACATCGCCAGCAACCTGGTGCTCTACGGCCTCGAGCGGCACTCGGATCACCACGCCAACCCCACCCGTCGCTACCAGACCCTGCGCACCTTCGACGAGGCACCGCAACTGCCCTCGGGTTACGGCACCATGATCGGCCTGGCCTATCTGACCCCGCTGTGGCGCCGGGTGATGGACCAGCGGGTCCTTGCCGTCTACGGAGGAGATATCACGCTGGCCAACCTCGATCCGAGGAAGCGTCAGCGACTCATTGCGAAGTACGGCACTCAAGCCTGATCGGTGTCGAGCACGTTCGGGTTCGCTCAGAACCAGGACAGCGAAGCCGACCGCACCGAAGTCCTCTGCTCTTTGAACTATCGGGTGCGGGCAATCGAATTCC
The DNA here is from genome assembly GCA_903849265.1 of uncultured Acidimicrobiaceae bacterium. Lineage (GTDB taxonomy): Bacteria > Actinomycetota > Acidimicrobiia > Acidimicrobiales > RAAP-2 > Bog-756. The sequence continues at coordinate 9,951 of CAININ010000201.1, read as the reverse complement.
GTTCCGATCGCCCACAGCGCTCGAGATGAAGATACCGTTGCGGTATGGCGGATACAGCGGAAAAACTGGAACAGGCGGAGCTCCGGCTCGCAAAGGCACAGGAAGCACTCGACGACGTCGGCAAGGTGCTTGCGGCAGCGGAACAAGCCCAAGCGGCAGCTGACCGTGCCCGCGAAGCGGCGCAGCATGCGCACGACACGATGCGAAAGCTCAACGTGATCGTGCCCGTGGTCGCTGTCGTCCTCGGTGTCGTTGTGCTGCTCTCTCGCAGGCACCACGGACACTCCACCTCGATCACCCAGTAGGGGGGCCTCATGGCCGGGATTCTGTCTCCCGTCATACCCCTCAGCCAGTTCGACACACCGGGGCGGGACCCTTCAGTGGGGCCGACAGGAACGTCGCGCCCTCAGTTGCTGCCTGAGCCTGAAGCAACTGCTCGGCTCAGACGACCACCTGCCGTTCGGCCCCCAGTAGTCAAGGCATCCATGGGTGGGGTCGCCTGATGTGGGGAACCGTGCTCTTGATGGCGGTGGTGGCCGGAGCGGACCCCGTGCGGATCGGCGCGGTGGCCTTCATGTTGACCCGTACGAAGCCCATGGGGCTGCTGTTGGGCTACTTCATCGGCGGATTCGGACTCAGCCTCATCATCGGCGGCGTGGTGGTGTTCGTGTTGAAGGACGTCAAGTTCGGCGCGTCCAGTGCGGTCCCACCGGTTGTCGAGATCGCTGTTGGTGTGCTCGCACTGCTGGTCGCCCTCTTGGTTGGCACCGGGGTATCAGCGACGCTGCGCAACAAGTTGCAGACCCGGCATCCCGACGTCACGCTCCCCGACCTGGACAAGCTGGCATCGCCCGATGGGCCACCCGGGATCGAATCGATGCCCGGGTTCGACAAGCTCCCCGGTCGAGTCAAGACCGCATTGTCGAAGGAGTCGCCCTGGGTGGCTTGGGTCGCTGGCCTGGCGGTCGGGATGCCGACCGCCTACTACGTGGCGGCCATCGCCGCGATCTTGAAATCAGGATCCTCGGCTGCAGTGCAGGTCGCTGCGTTGGTCGTCTTCAACGTCATCGCCTTCGCCCAAGCCGAGGTCCCAATCGTGAGTTTCCTGGTCGCACCCGATGCGACGCGTCGGCGGATCGAACTGCTCTACCGGTGGGTCAGCTCGAATCAGCGGGTCGTGGTGACGATTCTGGCCGGCATCGTCGGCATCTATCTGGTGATCATCGGCCTAAGCAAGCTGTGACACCCTGGCGGGGCGGGATGGAGTGCGGAAAGACACCAAGGTGCATGGCAGGGCAGGGGTGATCACAACGACTCGCTGACACTCGGTAGCAGTTGGGTGAACTTCTGGTTGCAGCGCTACGGTGCGCCGCCAGACGTGTCGAAACGTGCCTTGATCATCAAGCGTCGCTGTAGCCGCGCTCACTGCCCCATTGGATCCGTGAAGCGTTGGCGATAGGGCCTAGGAGCGGAAGGGGCACGCACCATGAGGAACGCAACGAAGAGGGGTACTGCCTTCGTGGCGTGCACCGCGGTGAGCGTCCTGGCGCTCGGCGGCGTAGGCGGCGCGTGGGCAGGAGCGGGCGGAGCAAACATCCGCAGCGGCTCGCATCCGAGGCAGGTCGTCCAGGCGAGCGTGTCGAGCACGGTGACATCGACCACGGACAACAGCTTCGTGGTGACCCTGCCCGGCGGTACCACGGTCACCGTGGCCACCACCGTGAACACCGTGTTCGCCGAAACGGGTGCGGTCGTCGCTCCGATCGGCGTCTCCGTCGGGGACCAGGTCGCAGTCACCCCGACTACGGGGACATCGCCTACGGCTACCACCATCGACGCGGTGCGGGTGTTGATCGTCCTGGTCCATGTCATCGGCACGGTTCAGTCGGTCGGCGCTGCTTCGTTCACCGTCCAACTCCAGGGCGGCCTGATCGTCACCGTCCAAACCACTGCGACCACGAAGTACCGGATGGGGGGGGTCACGCAGTCCGGCATCTCCATCGGTCAGACCGTGACTGCCTACGGGGCAACCGCACCGACAGACCCGGCAACGCTCGACGCCCAGTTCGTGGTCGTAAGTAGCCCGACCCCGAACTCTGTTGCCCCGACGACAGGCGGCGGCAACTCCTCTGGCCAGGAACAGCTCTTGTCGGGGTCGGTGACCGCTGTCGGCGCCAGCAGCTTCGACCTGTCCGAGGCCGGAGGCGTCATCATCACGGTCGACACCACTGCCGCTACCACGTACGGCGAGACGGGGTCGCCGACTGCCCCGATCGGTGTGGTCACGGGCGAACAGGTCCGTGTCACACCAGCGGCAGCCACGGTGGCCGGGGCCACGACGGTGACCGCCGCCCGGGTAGTGGTCGTCCTCACCCAGCTCACCGGCACTGTCGTGGCAGTCGGGACCGGCTCGATGACCATCCAGCTGTTCGGCGGACTGGTCCTCACCGTCACCACGTCGGGATCAACGGTGTTCACCCAGGGAGGGGCCGTCGTGACCGGGGTCACCGCCGGCCAGAAGGTGACCGCCTATGGATCGCCCGACCCGGGCAACCCTGCACAGCTCGATGCCCAGTTCGTCGCCGTCGATACCTCGACGGCTGCGGGTTGGCATGACGGCCACGGTGATCAGCAAAGCACCGACAGCGATACCGACGACTCTGGTTCCCCGGCCGCCGGCACGCCGGACCCGACGTCGAATCCGGACAGTCGTCAGGCCCATGCATTCGTGCTGGGCACCGTGCAGTCGGTTGCCGGCTCCGACGTGGTCGTCACCGAGGCATCTGGCTCGACGGTCACCGTCGTCATGTCGGCGACGACCCGCTACTTCGGTGCGCCAGGGTCTGAATCGGTGGCGGCGATCACGCCTGGAGTCACGATCAGTGCCGTCGGCTCCAGCGATGTGGCCGGAACCGTGGATGCCGTGGTGGTGTTCGTCGGAGTTCGCCCGGGTGCTGGCGATCAGGCTCCTGCACCAGGCGTAGAGGGGACTGCCGCTCCAGCCAATCAACGCCCAGGCGGTTCGACAGACCAGGGCACAGCCACAGACACGACCAGCCCGCCTCCGACAGCACCGAGCTCGACGAAAGTGCCCGGCGGCTCGTTGTCCAGGGGAGGTCCGAGCCAGTGGGCTGGGTCGGGCGGCGCCAGTTCCGCCAGCAGTTCGTCGTCAGAGGCGGCCAGCCAAACCATCCAAGGCAACCAGCCCGCCGGCAGTGCCAGCGGACAGGGTCGGCCTTGGGGCGGATCGACCGGCCAGGGTGGCGGCCAGTCGACTGGCGGCGGCGGTCAGGGCTGACAACGAAAACGATTACGAAAACGGCAACGAATCATCGAGGCCACTGCAAAGGAAGCCCCGGTCGACGACCGGTGCCTGCCTGGTAGTTTCGCTGGAACTCGAGGGTCACCCGTGCAAAAGCGGCCCTAGGAACAGTGGAAGTGGGTTCAGATGACGTCGACGTCCGACACGAAGATGCGTGGGTCGAGCGCCGCTCGATGCCTCATGGCAGGAGCCATCCTGCTGGTTGCAGGCGGTGCCATGGCGGTGTCCGAGTCAGCATCAGCAGCCACGTCGACCCGGCCGCATGGGGCCGCACTCACCCCTTACTACGGCGTCTCCCCTTTGGTGGCGAACAACGGATCGTCGATCAATGCCGCCTCCTCGCTGGCCACGTCCCCATTGGGTGGCCTGGCCAGCTTCAGTTCCACGGTGACCGACGGGACATCCAAGAGCTACACGATCGTCGGAACGAACCCGGCCACTGCCGGGTCGGGATCGGCCACGGTGAACGTGCTGATCGTCCCCTTGGTGATCAAGATCGGTACCACCACCATCGATCCGACCGTGGTCAACGGCACCTGTGACGCCGGGGGCGTGTCATCCCTGGCCAGGGTCCAGCAGTCACCGCTCTTCGTGAGCCAGCCATGGACCTGGGGCACTACCGCAATCGGTACCAACCAGTTCATCGGTGCCTTCCAGCGGGCGGAGTTCTGGTCGTATGCGAAGCCGACCGGGGTCAACCCGACGTACGGCTTGCAGTTGGCGGCGACCACCGCGTCCAAGGTGACCGTGACGGTGCCCTCCTCGTACGGCACGACCTACTCGAGCGGCTGCACGCAGCTCGGCATCGTGGGCTATTCGTGGTTGGACAACTACATCAAGACGACAGTGATTCCGGGTCTGGGTACCCAGATCAGCCCATCGATGCTTCCGCTCTTCGTGGTCCACAACGTGGTCGAAAGCACGGCGACGCCGCCGTCGACCACCGGCTGCTGCATCCTCGGATGGCACGGGGCGTACATGAGCGGCAGCGCCGTGCAGACCTACTCGATCAGCGACTACGAGAACTCGGGCGACTTCACCGGAGTTGCCGACATCTCCGTCCTGACCCATGAGCTGGGGGAGTGGGCCAACGACCCCACCGGCGGCAACCCCACCAACAGCTGGGGCAAGATCGGCCAGGTCTCGGGATGCCAGACCAACTTCGAGGTGGGGGACCCGCTGTCGGGCACCACGTTTGCCGACACGGTGGGTTCGTTCACATATCACCCCCAGGAACTGGCGTTCTTCTCGTGGTTCTACCACTCGAGCCCCAGCCTGGGCGTCAACGGGTGGTACTCGAACCAGGGCAAGTTCACCGCGTCGGCCACCAAGTGCTGACCAGCCGGGTTCCGCTGATCTAGGGGCCTCGAGCGCTGTCGACATCGTCCCCGGCGACAGGAGTCCGTCGGACGGATCTCGTCGGGACGGAGCGTGTTCGCACGTGTCCGACCGTGGCAGAGCGCACGCGTTGGTCGCATACGATTTCGGTATGGAGCAAGCCATCCGCCCCTACGTTGCCCACGTGGACGATGCCCCGGCGGAGGCCTGGGATGGCATCGTTTCGTGGCGGACCTTGCTCAGCGCCGACCGGACGCCAACCGCCGGCATGACGGTCGGGCTGGCGGAGATCCCGGTGGAAGGGACGGTCGACGGGGCCACGCATCATCACGTCGCCCATGAGGCCTACGTGGTCCTCGACGGTTCGGGACGGGTGCTGCTCGACGAAGTGTGGCACGACGTCGAGCCTGGTGCGGTGGTGTTCATTCCGGGAGGAACGGCCCACTGCATGGAGAACACCGGTGATGCACCGCTCCGTCTGGTCTACGTGCTTGCCGCCGACTCCTTCGCCGACGTGGAGTACGTGTTTCCTTCGACTTGAGCGAAGGGCGCTGGCTTCGATCAGCCTTGCGGCTCAGTTGCCGTGCTCGAAGCGAAGTCGGCGATCAGCGCACCGACGCGATCGGCGGCCTCGATCTGTGCGAAATGCCCGACCCCGGTCACCACCTCGACCCGAGCGGTGGGCACCAGTTGTCGTACGAGATCCAACCACGGCGATGACTCACCTGGAGCCAGGGAGACGCGGACGCTCTCGGGGCTGAGCGTCGTGCTCTGGATCGCCAGCAGCGGCACCCGCACGGCAGCAAGCGCTGCGTCCATCGAGGAGGTGTCCCACGCAGCGATGCTCGTGAATAGCGCAGTGCCGAAGTCAGCGGGCAGTTGGAGTGCACGTTCGGTGATGGAGGCCTTCAACTCGGGATCGCTGGTCTCCACGAACGTCGCTTCGAAGAACCGACGGGTGAACACTTCGTATCCGACGGTCTGGATCTGCTCGACAACCCCCGGACCGGTGGCGGTCGGGTCGTCGGAACGAACGCAGCTGCCGTCGACGAGAACGACCCCGGCGATCCGCTCGGGTGCCTCGTGGGTGCACTCGAGCACCACTCGACAGCCCATGCTGTGGCCCACCAGGATCACCGGTGGCAGGTCGAGGTCGGCCAGCATGCCCGCCACTGCTCTGGCGAAGGCCTCGATGGAGCAATCGGCCAGCCCTCCAGCACTCCGACCATGGGCGGGTAGGTCACAGGTGATGACCCGCTGCCGCGGGGTGAGGAGTGCAGCTACCCCCTGCCAGTCAGACGAGGCGCAGGCGAAGCCATGGACGAAGACGATGGGCGGGTCTCCGGACCCGGACTCCTCTACGTGCATTGTTGCAACCTCCTCAGGTCTGGGGGCCACGGCACGAGCACCGCACTTCACCGGTAACCCGCGGCCAGGGGCTCAAGGCGCCTTGATGATCCTTGCTACCAGTACCACCAGGATGATCAGCGACAGGGCCGTCTGGAACATCATGATCGCCTTGGTCGGCCGGTTCCGCACTCCTTCGAGCGTGGGGCCGAAGGTGGTGTTGGTGAAGAACGCCACACAGAAGTAGTCGAACCACCTCGGCGGATCGTTGGGCTTGGCTGCGTTCGGCGGGAAGTCGAGCGCACCGCCGGTCAGGTGGGTGTCGGCCATCTGATACCAGAGCGAAAAGATCAGCGTGATGGAGATGAACACCAATGCGAGGTCGATGACCAGGTTGTTCTGCGTCTGACGGCCGATCTCCGGAGTGATCACCAGGGTGGCCACGTTGATCATGACGTTGACGGTGGCAACGGTCAGGTAGGCGACCATGACGTAGAGAGCGAATCGAGGAGTGCTCCGACGTGAGATCAGAAGCATTCCCAACGAAACCAGCAGCAGAATCCCGAAGAGGAGGTTGCTCGAGATACTGATGGTCTTGGTCACACTGCCGGCCGAGCTGTTGACGGGGACTGCGAAGTGCATCCGATCGGTGAGCACGAGGTCGAAAAGCTCGATGACCATGATGACCAGGACGAATATGGGAAGGCTGATCGGGTGGATCTGCCGGGCATCGTCCGGAAGTTCTTCGGGCCCGGCGATGGGGTCGAGAAGGTGATTGTGGTGAATGGGCGGGCTCGACGGGTCAGACATTGGGGTACTCCTGCTCGGATGCTGATCGGCTCGATGCCCCCTGGGGCACCGGCCGGTCGTTGGCGACAAGTACCGCATGGTACCGGCGTGGGGAGTGGCCCGCCCTCATGGACGCAATGAAGTGGTCGCTGTGCTCGAGACGTGACTCGGGTTGCCCAACCGCACGGCAGGTATCTGAGGGTCTTGGGGTCTAGCGCGCTAGCAGCACTGCGGCGCCACCGCCCGTAATCTGATCGGCGCGATCCGTTCGTCCGCACAGCACATCGCACAGGACGGCTGCCGATCCGCTGACCACCGCGGTCCCCGACCCGAACTGGCGGTCGAGGTCGATGGCTTCGAAGACGAGCCCGTCGACGCGGCCTTTCGCCACGAAACCTTTGGCCCGGCCGCGGGCCAGCCAGTCCAACGACGCGGCCAGGGCATCGGGGGCGACGGTAACGGAGCGCCCGAGCGGCACCAGCATGTCGGCACCGTGGATGATGACGTCGGTCAGCGGCGCCTGCGGGCCGAACCCGGGCGGAGTGAACCGGGAGTCTGCATTGCTCCGCAGTCCGGCCACGCATGCGGCAGGCGGGTGCTGTTCCGCCAACTGACGGGCGACGCGGTCGAAGCCACCGGCGATGCTGCGTGCTCGCGCTACGGCAAGCAGAACGGTCGGCAACGACGCGGACCAGGGTGCATTCAGGTGTGCGGCGACGACGTGGACCGACCAGCCCGCGCACCGCGATGGAGCCGCCCACTCATCAGGCCCGAGCCCATCGAGTGCGTCGGCGAGCCGGAGTCGTTCGGCGGCGATGAGGGCGAAGGTATCGGGCTCTGTCATCGGTGCGGGTCTTCGGCGTCGACGGGAAGCCGGTCGGTGACCAGCCTGCCCCCCTGCAGAATCGCAAGCATGGCGTCGGGGTCCTGCAAGACGTGCACATCGGCGACCGGGTCACCGTCGATGACCAGCAGGTCGGCCAGCTTTCCGGGCGTGACAGTGCCGAGTTCCTCGCCCATCCCGAACACCTCGGCACCGTGCTTCGTTGCCCAGGTCAGCACGTCGATCGAGGGGATCCCGACTTCGTCCACGTAGTAGGCCAGCTCGTCGGCGTATGGGCCATGGGGGAAGTTCAGGGCACCGAAGTCGTCGCCCAGCACCAGACGGACACCAGCCTCGTTGGCCAGCGGCAGGATGGCGGCCATGGCCTCGATGTCGTGGTGCATGTCGTCGGTGAACCCGAGGGATGCACCGCCCATCGATGCCAGGAACCGCGCCGGGAACAGCATCGACGGCACAACGGGGGTATCGGTGGCGAGCAAGCGCCCGATGCACTCCTCGTCCAATCCGTCGCCATGGTCGACGATGTCGATCCCGAGGTCGAGGGCCATCAGGAGCGCCTCCTTGTTGGCGATGTGCCCACGCACCCGCGCCCCGCGCTGATGGGCTGCCTCGATGGCCGCCTCCAGCTCACCCTTCGTCACCTCCGTCTGCTCGCGGGGCCCGACCGTCCCGTGGCCACCGGTGACGAACACCTTGATCATCTCGGCGCCCTCTTTGACTTCGAGGCGCACGGATCGGCGGAACTCGTCGGGGCCGTCACTGCGACGGATGGCGCCGAGGGCACCGACCTCCCAGTGAGAAGGGAAGCTCCGGTCTCCTGCATGTCCGGTCGTGGAGATGTCGCGGCTGCACGGCACCAGTCGTGGGCCGGCCACCAGTCGCCGGTCGATGGCCGTCTTCATCGAGGCGTCGATGGCAAAGGGAGCACCTGCACTCACGGCGCTGGTGAAGCCGGCCAGCAGCAGGCGCTCGAGGTTGCGGACGGCCCGGACAACCTGGAGGGCCATCGGCTCTTCGAGCCCGAACGGGGCGGGTTGGGAGCCGAGGTTGTGATAGGTGGCGTGGAAGTGGCAGTTGACCATTCCAGGCATGACCGTTCGGCCAGCAAGGGCGACGACCCGATCATCGGGCCGGACGCTGCCAGTGGGACCCGGACCAGCGGCATCTGGACCGACCGAGGCGATCCGGTCGCCGTCGATCACCACGGTGGTATCGGCGAGGACAGAACCGTCCCCCACGACGACGGAGGCTCCCGTGAACACGAGCCGGCTCACGGGCAGCACCCTCGGACCCTGCCTTCGCCAGTCAGCATCCGGTCACCCTTCGAGCACGGAACGACGGTTGGCGATGTCCAGGATGTGTGCGTCTGCACCGGTGATCCGGGAGACATGCTCTTCCATGAACGTGGCTTCGTAGGGCTGCGCTTGATGAGCCTCGAAGGCCTCGAGGGTCTCCCAGCACTCAAAGAACCGGAACCGGTTCGGATGCTCGACATCCTCTGCCCACCAGTAGTCGATGCAACCTGGGTCTTGGCGGCTCCGGGTGCACACGTCGAGGAGGGCAGCGAGTGTGAGGTCCCGCTGATCGGACGGGAACTCGAGGTAGCCGCTCAGTGCATGCATGGGGATCTGTCTCCTTGGGGTTCGGCCTGTCGTCCGTGGGCGGGAAGCCCACGGGGGAGGGGATGTTGGTGAAGAGGTTCAGGCCTCGCTATGTGCCCCGGTCACCACGACGGTGCATGGCGCGTTCCGTACGACATAGTCGGACACCGAGCCGAGCAGCGCCCGTTTCAGGCCGCCCCGCCCGCGGGTCCCGATGACGATGGCCCTGGCGCCGAGTTCGGCTGCGAGCTCGCAGACTGCCGATGCCGGCTCGCCCCCGAGGACCCGTACTTCGAGGTCGTCGATTCCGAGACGGGCTTCGGTGTCGGCCAGGACCTGGCGGGCTGTTTCGTGGGCCCTGCCGACGGCGAGGTCGAACTCGCCTGCGGTCATCTCGGCGCCTGCGTGGCCGGTGCCGGACAGCACGTCGGGGTCCGGGGCATCGGCCACGGTGACGAGCACGTAGTCGGACCCCGGTCCGAGGAGGTCCAGGCCGGCTGCCAGCGCGTCCATGGCCTCGTCGGATCCGTCGGTGCAGAGCAGGATCGGTGACGGCATGCTGCCACCGTAGCAACGGAGGTGCTCCAGTCGACGGGAGCCGTTCTGCTGGTCAGCGGCTGCGCCGCCCGCCCTGCTGGTCAGCGGCTGCGCCGCCCGCCCTGCTGGTCAGCGGCTGCGCCGCCCGCCCTGCTGGTCAGCGGCTGCGCCGC
>CAININ010000200.1 GCA_903849265.1 uncultured Acidimicrobiaceae bacterium | reverse complement strand
GGAAACTCGGGGGCACTCGAGGTCCTGGACGCGTTCGCCCGAATTCTGTCCACCTGACGGGCTTTGCACATGGTTCGATGGGGGTGGCAGCCGAGTGGCGGACTACTCTGCCGGGAGTCAGGTGTACGGGTCATCGCGCACTGCTGGCATCCGAAACAGATCTCGACACTGCGGAACGGTCTTTCCAGCCGTTCCACCGAGCCATCCGAGGAATCGCCGTGCACATCAACCCCGCATCCGAGACTTCCGTTCTGCAGCACCTCTCTGGCGACGACCCGCCGTCGCTCCACATCGGCGCCGACGAGCTGCCCTTCGTGGATCTCGGTGATGGCAACATGCTGAAGGTCCTGCAGGTCTTTCGGCTCGAGAACGTATGGATCACCGAGAACATCTTCCAGAAGGGCTTCGAGTCCCCCAAGCACGTCCATACCGGAAACGTCTGGGGTCACACCACCTCGGGGGCCTGGAAGTACAAGGAGTCCGACTTCGTCAACCGGGCAGGATCGTTCCTGCACGAACCGGCGGCCGCTGCCCACACCCTGCAGATCCTCGAGGACGACACCCACGTGCGCTGGCACATCCACGGGGCCAACCTCAACCTCGACGACACCGGAGACATTGTCAGCATCGTCACCGGCGAGTCCCGATTGGCCTACTACCTTGAGCAGTGCGAACTCCAGGGGTTCGGTCGGCCTCCGGTCCTGGTCCACTGACCCGAGGGCCCGTGCGGTTCGCCTCTTCCATCGCCTCGCCGGTCTGACGGCCCGGTGCTCGTCCGTCCACGGCGCCTTGCGGCCCCGTTCCGTCTCGCCGCCGTCATGCTGCTGCAACTCGCAGGGCTCCTGGGATTGAATCTCTTGGGGAGGTGGATCGCGCAGTCCCTCCACCTTCCGCTTCCTGGCAGCGTCATCGGCATGTTGCTCCTCTTCTGCTTGCTGATGACCCGCGTCATCAGGCTCGAATGGGTAGAACCCACCGCCGCCCTCTTCAATCGGCACCTGGCGTTCTTCTTCGTCCCCATCGCAGTCGGGCTGCTGGCCTACGGATCGGTGATTCGGTCCGATGGGGCGCTGATGCTCTTGGCCGGGGTGCTCAGCGTGACGGCTGGCATCGCCGTAACCGGAGCCGTAGTCACCTGGCTCCAACGGGCCCAGCCGGAGGAGCGGTGAACCCCAAGATCGCGTGGATGACAGTGGCCTCGATCGCCATCACCGTCGGGGCCTATTCCCTCAGCCGGTGGATCGGCGCCCGCCGTCCATCACCTCTGACCGTGCCCGTATTCCTGGCCACGCCCATGGTCATGGTGGCGATCACCGTTACACATATCGACATCACCGGATACCACCAAGCCAGCACGATCATGACCTACTTCTTGGGGCCGGCGACGGTGGCGCTTGCCGTTCCCTTCTACCGCCACCGCCAGGTGCTTCGTGAGAACGTGCTTCCGCTGTCGGCCGGCCTGATTGCCGGCACCACGGTCGCCATGGCCGGGGGCGTCCTCCTTGCTCGAGCATTCGGGCTGTCTGCGGCACTGCAGGCCGCATTCAGCCTGAAGACCGCCACTGCTCCGGTCGCGATCGCTGATGCCCCGCACGTCCATGCCGATCCCACGTTGGTGGCCGGGTTGGTCGTGGTCTGTGCCCTGCTCGGCACCATGATCGGTCCGAAGTTGCTGTCCCTCTTGCGCGTACGAGGCGAGGTGGCCAGGGGCACTGCTCTGGGCGCCATCGCCAGCGGCCAGGGGGTGGCGCAGTCGCTCACCGAGAGCGATCTGACCGGTGCGGCCGCATCGATCGCCATGGTCCTGGCCGCCCTCGTGGTCACCCTGTTGGCCCCGCTGGTGATGCGCATCTTCGGCGGCTGAACCCCCCGAGCCATAGGCCGCCACGGGACATGGCTATCATCTCGCCATGCCGCTCAGAAGCCTCCGCCTTGGTCTCGCCTGCCTCGTCCTCGCCGGAGGCTTGGGAATCGGCCTATCAGCCATACCAGCAGGGGCCACGGGACCGACGGTCTCGTCCAACACCTCCTCGGGCAAGGCATATACGCCGAAGTCGGTAAACGGTGCCACGGACGACTACCACTGCACCCTGCTCGACCCCCACATCACCCACGGGCAGTTCATCGTGTCGTCGCAGTTCTTCCCCAACAGCCCCGAAGTCCACCACGCCATCTTGTCGCTCGTACCGCCTTCGATGGCCAAGCGGGCCCACGAGGCCGACCAGCACGGCAAGGGATGGACGTGCTTCGGCGAATCCGCCCTGCCCGGCATCGGTTCGGGCAACCCGTTCCTCAACACCGGCTGGCTCACGGTGTGGGTGCCCGGACAGAAGCTCGACCCCGAGCCCATCGGTACGGGCATGCTGATCCCGGCGGGCAGCCTGCTGATCGAGCAGATCCACTACAACTTGTTGAAGGGCGACAAGCCCGTAAAGGCTGCGGTCAAGCTCAACACGGTGCCGGCATCGGCACATCTGAAGGCCCTGGCGATCCAGATCCAGCCAGCTGCGCCCGATGTGCCCTGCCCGACCGGCGTCACCGGCCCGCTGTGCGACCGAACTGCGGCCCTCGCCGACCTCGCTCATCGGTTCGGCCCGGGCGCCCTGATCGAGTCCCAGGCCATCGAGGCGATCTGCGGACGCGACCCGTTGAACCCGCCGGTCGGGGTCACGACGACCTGCGTCCAGAACGCCGCGGCCGGGACGAAGATTCTCCGCATCACCCCGCACATGCACCTGACCGGCGCCGGCATGACGGTGACCCTGAATCCGGGCACGCCTCAGGCCAAGACCTTGGTCGACGTGAAGCACTACAACTTCGATGATCAGCGGTACTACAACCTCAAGACTCCCGTCGTCACTCATGCCGGAGACAAGATCGGCGTGACCTGCACCTACGACCCGAAGCTGCGCCAAGAGCTCCCCCAGCTCCGTAAGCAGCCCGCCCGTTTCGTCATCTGGGGCGATGGGTCCTCGGACGAGATGTGCCTGTCCATCATCCAATCGGTCAAGGCCTGAGCCACCGCCAGGACGCCCAACGGGCGTACTCAGTCCGTTCGACAGCCCAACCGCACCGACCGGCCTCGTTCGAACGGGCTTCTCGGTCTCCTCGCTGTTGAGGTCGGGTCGCCCCTGTGATCAGATGGCCTCCATGACCGTGATCAAGATCAACGCCATCACTGTTCTGGAAGGCTCAGGCAGTGAGTTGGCCCAGCGCTTTGCCGCCCGGGCCGGCGCCGTAGATGGTCAGGACGGCTTCGAGGGATTCGAGCTGCTCCGACCGACCGACGACCGGAACCAGTGGCTGGTGATCACCCGATGGCGGGACGAGTCGGCCTTCCAGGGCTGGGTGAGCTCTCCCGCCTTCGCTCACGGGCACGCAGGGGCAGGCAGGCCGACCGCCGAAGGGGCTCCGGTCTCCGTATCGTCCGAGCTGTGGTCCTTCGATGTTGCCGGGGGCTCAGCGGGCTGACCACGGATTGCGCACGGCAGCCCAGACGGACTCTGTTCGGACGTGGCCCATAACGAGAACGACGGCCCCCGTAGGGGCCGTCGTTCGTCGTACGGGTGGCCGACAGACGTCGACCGATCTGGGCAGCAGGTGCCCGGGAAACTCAGCCTTCGGTCGGCGCCTCGGCCACAGGTGCTTCGGCGGCAGGTGCTTCGGCGGCAGGTGCCTCGGCGACCGGCTCTGCAGCAGGTGCCTCGGCAACTGCTGCCTCCTCGACGGCGACCTCGGCTACTACGGCCTCCTCGACGGCAGCCTCGACGGCGACCGCTTCCTCGACGGCAGGTGCCTCTGCGGCAGGTGCCTCGACGGCGACTGCCTCGGCAGATGCGCCCTCTGCGGGTGCACCCTCACCGGTGCCGTGCTCGGCGACGTAGTCGGCCCATGCGGCCTGTGCCTCGGTCTCCGGGGTGAACTCGGTCTCGGCAAAGACAGGGCCGACGTAGTTGCCCTCTTCGTCGTAGGCGTGCTCACCGAAGGCCTCACGGTACTCCTCGGACACTTCGCCACCCTCGGCGGCCTGCTTGATCGACAGGCTGATCCGGCGACGCTGCAAGTCGATGTCGATGATCTTGACCCACAGCTCCTCACCGGGCGTGACGACCTGCTCGGGCAGGTCGACGTGATGTCCGGCCATCTCGGAAATATGCACCAGGCCCTCGATGCCGTCGCCCACCTGGACGAACGAACCGAACGGCACCAGCTTGGTGATGCGGCCGTAGACGAGCTCGCCCACCTGATGAGAGTTGGCGAACTCCTGCCACGGGTCGGTCTGGGTGGCCTTGAGCGAAAGGCTGATCCGCTCTTTGGACAGGTCGACGTCGAGTACCTCGACATCGATCTCGTCGCCCACGGACACGACCGAGGACGGGTGGTCGACGTGCTTCCAGGACAGCTCGGACACGTGGACGAGTCCGTCCATGCCGCCGAGGTCCACGAACGCACCGAAGTTGACGACCGAGGACACCACGCCACGGCGACGCTCGCCCGGCTTGAGGTTGACGAGGAACTCGCCCCGCTGCTCTTTCTGGGTCTCTTCGAGCCACGCACGACGGGACAGCACCACGTTGTTGCGGTTCCGGTCGAGCTCGATGATCTTGGCCTCGATGATCCGGCCCACGTAGGGCTGGAGTTCGCGGACACGGCGCAGCTCGACCAGCGATGCGGGCAGGAAGCCGCGCAGACCGATGTCGACGATGAGCCCGCCCTTGACGACCTCGATGACCGGACCGGAGACGACTTCGTCGGCTTCCTTGAGCTTCTCGATGGTGCCCCAGGCACGCTCGTACTGGGCACGCTTCTTCGAAAGGATCAGGCGACCCTCCTTGTCCTCCTTCTGGAGGACGAGGGCCTCGACGGCCTCTCCGAGGGTGACGATCTCGGACGGATCGACGTCATTGCGGATCGAAAGCTCGCGGACGGGGATGACGCCCTCGGACTTGAAGCCGATGTCGAGCAGGACCTCGTCCCGGTCGATCTTGACGACGGTGCCCTGCACCAGGTCGCCGTCCTCAAACTCGACGATGGTGCCGGCCATGGCATCTTCGAGTGAGCCGCCACCGAGGTCGTCCTCGGTGATGGAACGGGGGATGTAGACCCCGTTTTCGTCGAAGTGGCCCATGGCCTCGGGGGACAGCAGGTCTGTGCCGGTGGGCACGACTTGGGTATCAGACATCAGCTAGGTAGCTCGCTTTCCGGACGGGTACTCCCCCATCGACCGGAACTGCCGGGGGTGACGGGGGCTAGACACGTGTCACCTTGTGGTGACAGGGGAGCAATCCTACTGCAAATGACGCTCGGCCCCCGAGGTCAGCCTTTGGCTTCGGCCCAGGAGTCGCCCCAGGCCATGGCGACCTCGAGAGGAACGCTGAGTTCGACCGCTCCCGTGAGCGCGCTCCTCGTCAGTTCCTCTACGGCATCGGCCTCGTCTGGCACCACGTCGACCAGGACTTCGTCATGGACCTGCAGGACCAGGTCGGACTGGTATCCGCCTTCTTCGAGGCCCGCGTCGAGGCGGATCAGCGCCACCTTGAACAGATCGGCGGCCAGGCCCTGGATACCGGCGTTCATGGCTTGGCGTTCGGCGGCCTGGCGCACTTGATGGTTGGAGGACGTGAGGTCCGGAAGCAGGCGGCGGCGCCCGAACGAGGTGACGGTGTAGCCGTTCGTCCTGGCGTCGGCCACGGCCTGGTCCATGTAGGCCTGTACCGAAGGAAAGGCATCGAAGAAGGCGTTGAGGATCCCCTTGGCTTCCTCGACAGGCACCGCCAGCCGTTGGGCCAGGCCGTAGGCCTCCATGCCGTAGGCCAGGCCGTAGGAGACCATCTTGGCCACAGACCGCTGCTCGTGGGTCACCGCTCCCCGGTCGATCCCGAAGACCCGAGCCGCTACGGTCCGGTGGATGTCCTCGCCGGCCTCGAACGCGCTGGTGAGGCCGGGGTCGCCCGACAAGTGGGCGATGGCTCGCAGTTCGACCTGGTCGTAGTCGGCCACGAGGAGATGTCGTCCGGGCGACGGCACGAACGCCTCGCGGAACCGCCGTCCCTCGTCGGTTCGCACCGGGATGTTGTGCAGGTTGGGCTGGTCCGATGACAGGCGCCCGGTACGGGCCACCGTCTGGCGGAACGTGGCGTGGATCCGACCGTCAGCACCGACTTCGGCGGCCAGGCTCTCGCCGTAGGTCGACCGCAGCTTCTCCACCTCGCGGTAGCGGAGCAGGACCTCGATGATCGGGTGTTGACCCCGGAGCGACTCCAGGGTCCGGGCGTCGGTCGAATAGCCGGTCTTGGTCTTGCGTCCAGGGGCGAGCTGCAGATCGTCGTAGAGGACAGTGCGCAGCTGCTTCACAGAGTTCACGTTGAACGGGCCGCCGGCCAACTCGTGCATGGTGGCCTCGAGGGATGCGCACTCGGCGGTCAACTCGGCAGCGATCGTCCGGAGCACATCACGGTCGACGGCGATCCCTACGACCTCCATGCGGGCGAGCACCCGCACCAGCGGTCGCTCCATGCCATCGAAGAGCTCCGCTTCCTCGACCTCCGCCAGCGCTGCTTCGAGGGGGCGGCGCAGTCGGGCCAGCACCCCGCCGAGTCGTACCAGCGCGAGCCCAGTGTGATCGAGATCGCTGATCGAGGATCCATCGTCCTCGTCGGACCCGGTATCGAGCAAGAAGGCGCCCTGGCCTTTGGTGGCCGTGCCATCGTCGACCGAAACCTGGAGGAACCGGGGCGCCAGGTCGGACAAGCGGTATTGATCCACCGACGGGTCGAGCAGGTAGGCGGCTACGGCGGTGTCGAGCACGAGTCCGGTGATGTCGACACCCAGCGGCAGCAGGCTCCGCATCAGCTCCTTGGTGTCGTGGCCCACGACACCAACGCCGTCAGGGCCCAGCCCGGCGGCCAGCGCAGCCAGCACGTCCGGCTCGGCCACCAGCGGTCCCCCGACGTGGGGTCCCAGGTAGACGCCGGCCGACGACTCCTGCGGATCGAAGGGCTCTGCCACCAGCGCCAGACCGAGCAGTGGCGAACGCCCCGCGTCCCCGGACCATGATGGGGCCAGAGCTACGACCCCGGACCCTGACCGCACCGTGGCGAACAGTTCATCGAGGGCGGCACAGGCCGAGGGCACTGACGTCGGAACCGTGCAGTCGGGAGCAGTCAGCCAGTCGGGCTCGTCCATCGGTGCACCCGTCGCACCATCAACACCGGACTCGTCGACTGGTCCGGCCCCATCGACCGGACCGCCGCCCTCGGCTGGGACGCCGAGCATCCCGTCCCGCATGGCCGATTCGAACCGGCCCCAGGCGCCACGCATCTCGAGTGCGGCAAATGCATTACGGGCTTCCTCGTGGCGCCATCCGCCCAAGACCAGATCATCGACATGGACGTCGAGGGGGACGTCGCGCACCAAGGGGATCACCTCGGCGTTGATTCGCACCCGCTCGGCGTGGTCGGCCAAGTTCTGTCGAAGTTTGGGCGACAGGGCATCGAGATGGGCGTACAAGGTGTCAAGGTCGCCGTACTCGTTGATCAGCTTGGCCGCCGTCTTCTCCCCCACCCCGGGAACGCCGGGGAGGTTGTCCGACGGGTCGCCCCGCAGCGCGGCCAGCAGCGGGTACTTGGGAGGGAGCACGCCAGTCCGCTCTTCGATGCCGGCTTCGTCGTAGAGGGCGTAGTCGCTCACGCCTCGCCGGTTGTAGAGCACCCGGATGTAGGGGTCCTCGACCAACTGGTACGAATCGCGGTCACCGGTGACGATAATGACCGGGTGGCCCCGATCGCGGGCTTCGGATGCCAAGGTGGCCAGCACATCGTCGGCTTCGAACCCTTCGGCTGACACGACCGGGATGGCGAGCGCCTCGAGGACGTCACGAATCATGTCGAACTGCGGGGGCAGGTCGGCCGGAGTCTCGTTCCTTCCGCCCTTGTAGTCATCCACGATCTCGTCCCGGAAGGTCCCGCCCGGCAGATCGAAGGCCACTGCTAGGCCTACCGGGTGATGGTCACGTACCAAGTTGAGCACCATCGAGGTGAATCCGTGTACAGCATTGGTGGTCACCCCGGCACTCGTCTTCAGCGTGTCCGGAAGGGCGAAATAAGCCCGAAACGCTAGGGACATGCCGTCGAGGAGGATGAGCGGACGCGCCTCGCCGCCGGGGGCGGGTGGTGGTGGCTGGCTGGGAGTCATGACGGGTCGGCCCGACCTAGGGCTCGAGCGTCCCCTCGAGGATCTGGCGAGCCACATCGACCATGCGCGACCGTGTACCCATCGCCGTCTTCTGGATGAAGACGAACGCGTCGGACTCATCGAGTCCATGGCGCTCCATGAGCACGCCCTTCGCACCGTCCACCAGTCGACGTGTCTCCAACTTGTCTTCTGCAACCCCCAGGCTGGCGACGATCCCATCATCGACGGCCTGGCGAGTCTCGGCCTCGATGGCCCACTCCTGCTCGCACCGAGACACGGCTTGGTCGATCGCCGGGATCAGCTCGATCCGCTGGAAGGGCTTGACCAGGTAGGCCGCTACACCGGCATCCCGAGCCTCGTCGATCAGGGTCCGCTGGCTGAACGCAGTAAGGATCAGCACGGCCACCTTGACGTCCAGATCCCGGATGTCACGTGCGGCCTGGAGGCCGTCAGCACCGGGCATCTTCACATCGAGAATGACGAGATCGGGCAGGTGGACGCGGACTAGTTCCACGGCTTCGTCGCCCCGTCCCGTCTCCCCGACGACGTCATACCCCTCGTCGAGGAGGATCTCTTTCAGGTCGAGCCGGATGATGGCTTCGTCCTCTGCGATGACCACTCGCCTGCTCATCGTCTCTTTGCTCCTTGCCACGGTGATGGGTGCTCCTGACTGGGTACGGGATGACTTCTCGGGGATGCTGCAACTGGACTTGGCTTTGCCGGAGTCCCCCCTGGCCGGCGCTCGGCGGAACCCCCGCCGTGGTCCGTCCGGCCCCCATACTGCCCGACGGACGACCTCAACCGGGTCCGACCACGAGCCGCTCGAGCAAGGCGTCTTGTCGGCGCTCCAGATCGGCGATCTGCTCGACCAGGGCCTGGCGGGTCCGCTGCATGGCCGAAGCTTGCCGGCTGGCCTCGTCGTGTTCCTTGGCGGCCACCGGGGTCTCCGCCACCAACGCCCGCAGCCGGGTGTCGTCGGCGATCTCGTTGACGACCACGAGTTGCTCGTCCAAGACAGCCAGTTCGCCCCGGGCGCGCACCAGCCGCTGATGGCCGTCGCTCAGGCGTCGCTCGATGGTGGTCCGGTGCATGGAAGGGCAATTCTACGCGTGCGGGGCCCCGAGGCGGACCGGTCTCGTCGGCGGCCTTCATTGAGCCTCCCCTCGGCCCAATCAGCTTCGACTTCATCGGTTCAGATCGATGCCGCAGTCACGGTGATCCGACGCTCCATCGAGGCCTCGAGTCGGTCCAGGTCCGGAGCCGGTCCCATGCCGGGGACATCGCTGACATCGATGCCCAATCGTCCACTCACCTCGTCGCGCCGAACGACCGGCCGATCGACCAGATCACCGGCCAGATAGGTGGCCGGGACTGCCAGATCGCCAGGAAGTGTGCGTCCCGGAAGTGCCGCCAGCGCCGTGTTGATCCGGCGGGCGAATCCGGACTCGAACATGCCGCCTATCCACCAGGCGACGTCGTGGGTCGTGCACCACTCGATGACTTCGAGGGCGCTGGCGATGCCACCGAGCCGGGCCGGCTTGACGCACACCACCGAACAGGCGCCGGTGGTCACTGCGTCGGCGACCGCCACCGGTCCGTCCAGGCTCTCGTCCAAGCAGATCGGAGTCGTCATGCGTGTGGCCAGCCGACGATGGCTCTCCAGGTCGCCCCGATCGAAGGGCTGCTCGATGCAGAGCAGTCCGAACTGGTCGAGTCCGGCGAGCAGCTCGATGTCGTCGGGTCCGTAGGCGCCATTGGCATCGACCTGGAATCGGGGAACAGGACCGACCGCAGTAGCCGCCCAGTCGGTCAGCGCGTGCATCGTTGCCATCTCTGTGCCGGGCGCCACCTTCACCTTCACTCGCACATACCCGTTGCCGACCAGGGACGCCACGGCGGCCACGAGCGCATCAGTCGAGTTCGGGACCCCCGTGACAGCGCCGGGCTCTACCGTCATATTGGTCACGCCGAGTAGCGCAGCAAACGATCGCCCAGATGCCCGCAGGTGCGCATCTCCCACTGCCATCTCCAACGCGGCGAACGCCAACGGACGCGCTGGTGCGTCAGCAGCAAGCCCTTGGACCGCCTGGACCGAAGGAAGGGGTCGCCCCTGCGCACCGGCGAGTTCCCACAGGGCTGGCAAGAGCATGTGCTCGAGAGTGTCCCAGGCGCCGGCAACATCTTCGGCGTCGTATGCGGTGTCCGCCAGTGCGGCGCACTCGCCCCACCCCTCGACGACGGACAGGTCGGTCGGGTGCCGACAGATCAGGCGAACCATGAGCAACGGACGAGAACGGTGCGTCCCCGCCGCCGTGACGACCGGGGCCACGAACGGAAGTTCCACCCACCACAGCTCAACGCCTTCGAGCACGAGCTGGGATCCGGTGCCGAGCACCTCCCACGACCGGCGAGGTGACGACCTGCCATCCCCGATGCCGTCATCCATTTCCCGAGCCTACGGTCCGCGCCTGGCGGGCCTGCACCCAGGGGTAACCGTGGAGCGCACGGGAGGCGGAGTTGCTGGGATTAGGCTGCGACCCGATTGGCCCGGGTGGCGGAATGGCAGACGCGGTGGACTCAAAATCCACTGTCCGAAAGGGCGTGCGGGTTCGAATCCCGCCCCGGGCACCAACTGAAGGAACGAAGCACCAACCGAAGGCCCGGGCACTGGAGGACGCACGGCGGCGAGTGGTGGGGTGCAACCGGCGGGGTGCAGCCGGCGGGGTGCAACCGGTGCGACGACCGACACCATGCGCTGACGTCGGTATCCGCCAGCCCCGCTACTCCGGTAAGACAACCCGTTCGCCCGGAATCGGTCGAGGCCTGCGTATCGGACGGGCCACAACGAAGAGCAGCGCGGCCAGAACGATGAGTGACAGCCCGACGGTGGCCAAGGACGCGACCCCGAGCAGTCCGATGACCGCAGCGCAGGCGCCGCCCGACCGACTCCAGGACTCGCTCCTACTTCGCACTCTGCGTACGAAGCCGACGCCGGTGATGCCGCAAGCCAACACCAGCAGCACGATGACCGAGGTGATCGCTCCGGGGTTCGCGGCACCGAACGATTCGGTCGCCGGCTGGCCCGTTCGCACATCCGTGCCCACGACCGTATTTGCAGCGAAGAGTTGACCCGCGAGCAGCATCGACCACACGACAGCACCACCAAGCGCGATCCACCGTGCTCGCAGCTGTCGTCGGGGCGTAGTGGGAACTGGAGGGTGGGAGCGAAAACGAGATCGAAAACGAGACCGAGCGCGACCAGTCGCTGGTTCCGTACCGTCGAGGTGGCCTCCCATCACGAATCCAGTCGCTCCAAGGCCGCCAGCAGTGGTGCCGTCCCGTCTGCGATCTTGCTCCGATGGCGACCAGGCATCGGCATTGCCGTCGTCGCCCGCACGAAGAAGGTCGTCCCCAGGGCCGGAGGCGGTCGGCCCGGTCCGCACCGGCAGCAAGGGCCCGGACACGGGCACATCGGGGGGCGGATCCTGTGACTCGGCACGCCCGTCGCGGACCAGGGCCGTGGCACTTCCCTGAGAGAACCAGCGGGCGTCGTGCACTCCGAACGGATCCACGAACCATCCCTGTGGTGGCCGCTCTGGTTCCTCGGACGCCGCATCCATGTGCCGAGGGTAGACCGATCCCAGAAGCCTGTGCATGGCCAGCCGGTCGACCGATGAACCACCGATTCGGTCCTCGACCGTGGCACACTTGCCTCCCGAGTCGTCCTCCGGACGCTCGACGTGTGGCGAGAGGAGTCTGTGGGTGCTGGCTTTCACCTTCCCGGGACAGGGATCCCAGCGGTCCGGCATGGGACACGCCTGGGTGGATCATCCCTCGTGGGAGGTAGCTGGCGAGGCCTCGGAGATTGCCGGACGCGACCTGACCGCGCTCCTCCTCGACGCCCCCATGGAAGAACTCACCCGCACCGCCAACGCCCAGCTGGCCACATTCGTGATGAGCCTGGTGGTACTCGACGCGGTCGAGCGGCTCGGCCTGACCCCTGCAACCTGTGCCGGGCACAGCCTCGGCGAGTACACCGCCTTGGTCGCATCCGGTGCACTCTCCCTTTCAGATGGAACCTCGCTGGTGATCGAACGGGGCGACGCCATGCAGGCAGCCGCTGATGCCACTCCTGGAACCATGGCTGCCCTCATCGGGATTACCGACGACGACGCCGAAGCAGCGTGCCAACGAGCCGAAACCGATGTGTGGGTGGCCAACTACAACGCCCCGGGACAGGTGGTAATCGCTGGCACCGAGGCCGGGATCGCTACCGCTGTCGAGCACGCCAAGCAGCTGGGCGCCCGAAAGGTGCTGCCCATCCCGGTGTCCGGAGCCTTCCATACGCCGATGATGCTGCCAGCCCGCACCCGGCTCCGCGAGCGGCTCGAGTCCGTCACCTTCCACGCCCCCGAGGTGCCGGTCGTCGCCAACGTCGATGCACGCGTGCACACCGACGCAATCGAGTGGCCCGGGCTGCTGTCAGCCCAACTCTGCAGCCCGGTGCGCTGGCGGCAGTCGCTCGAGGCCTTGAGCGGGCGAGGAGCCAGTCTGATCATCGAACTGGGACCCGGCGGTGTACTGACCGGCATGGTGCGCCGTTCGACTCCAGATGTCCGAGGCGTCTCCGTGGCCGTCCCCGACGATCTCGACAAGCTGATGGATGCCGTCTCGGGCGTCGCCGAGTGGGGTGCGGGAGGACCGGGCAACCAGGGCGAGCACCTCTACACCTCGGAGCGTGTGGTGGTGAGCCCGGCGGCCGGCATCTTCGAACCAGACCCACATCTGGCCGCCCTGGAAACCACGGCCCTGGCCGTAGCCAACGCTGCCCCGGGCAGCGGAGCGGGTGCTGAGCCCGGATCGCTGCTCTCCGTCGGAGACCTCGTCGGCACCGTCGGTCCCACCGACGTGCGCACCCCCTTCGAAGGGATCCTCGTCCGCTGGCTGGCTGTGCGGGGTGAGCGGGTGGTCGAGGGGCAACCGGTGGCGTGGATCCGAGCCCGGTCGGGCAATCAGTGACGAGTCGGACCAGGAGAAGAGCGAGACATGGCTGACGGCAACGAAGCGGAGCATGCGGACGGCATGATCGCCGGCACCCTGGACGCAAAGGGCCGGGTGGTGCTCGTCACCGGAGGGTCACGCGGCATCGGTCTGGCGTGCGCCGAGTGGTTCCTAGCCAACGGTGACCGGGTGGCCATCACCTCGCGCACCGGTTCGACCGAGCATGACCTCGGACACGGCCCCGACCGCTTCTTGTCCATTGCGTGCGACATGACCGACGCAGTCCAGGTAGACGACGCCTTCGTGACCATCGAAGCGGCGTGGGGACCAGTGGAGGTCCTGGTGGCCAACGCCGGCGTCACCCGGGACACCTTGATCCTGAGGATGACCGAGGATGCATGGTCGGAAGTGATCGATACCAACCTCACTGCGGTCTTCCGTGTGACCAAGCGAGCCCTGACCAAGATGATCCGCCTCCGCCGCGGCCGGGTGATCATGATGTCGTCCGTGGGTGCCTTCATCGGCTCGGCAGGACAGGCCAACTACGCCGCGTCCAAGGCCGGCCTGGTCGGGATGGCACGCTCCTTGGCCCGCGAGGTGGCCAGCCGTTCCATCACCGTCAACGTCGTGGCCCCCGGCCTCGTCGAGACGCATATGCTGAGCGAACTCGGCGAGGCAAAACTAGCTGAATTCGCTGCACAAGTTCCGCTCGGCCGAGTGGCACAACCCGATGAAGTGGCTGTCGTCGTCGGGTTCCTCGCATCCGACGGCGCCGGGTACATCACCGGAGCCGTACTGCCGGTCGACGGCGGACTGGCCATGGGCCTCTGAGCCGTCTGGCGCTGCACCCCTACGAACCGACAACATGTCCCGGCCGGACACCGAGGCCGACAGGCACTCACAAGATCTTTACCGATACACAGACCAAGGAGACGCAGTGGCAAACGAAGAGACGTTCGAGAAGTTCCGGGAGTGCGCAGTCGAGGTGCTCCAGGTCCCCGCGGACAAGATCACCAAGGACGCCAGGTTCGCAGAGGACCTCGACGCCGACAGCCTCGACCTCGTTGAGCTCGTGATGGCCCTCGAAGAGACGTTCGACGTCAACGTGGACGAGACCGAGCTCGACGGCATCGAGACCATCGGCCAGGCCTACGACCTCATCGTCGCCAAGATCTGATGCTGCTGGGCATCGGCCCTGACGGTCCGATCGCCGGGCGCCGCGTCGCCATCACGGGGATCGGCGTCCTCGCCTCCTGCGGGATCGGCGCGGACGCCTTCTGGTCCGGGCTGCACGGTCCGGCCCCCGACGGCGAGCGACGGGTGGCCGACTTCGACGCGGAACGCTGGTTTACGCCTAAGGACGCCAGGACCCTGGACCGCTTCGCCCAATTCAGCGTGGCAGTGGCCGAGATGGCACTTATCGACGCCGGCGAGCTCGATGCCGACCCCGGACGGTCCGGCGTCATCATGGGTACGGGCGTGGGCGGCCTCCAGTCGTTGGAGACCCAGATCCTGGTGTTCGCTGAAAAAGGAGCACGCCGGGTTTCACCCCGACTGGTCCCGATGATGATGTCCAACGCCGGAGCCGCTGCTGTCTCGATGCGGCTCGGATGGCACGGACCGTCCGAGACGGTGATCACGGCATGCGCAGCCGGTGCCCACAGCATCGCCCACGCCGCCCGCCTGGTGGCCTCGGGCCGGTGCGACGTGGCCATCGGTGGAGCGGCAGAAGCGGGTATGACCGACGTCGGAATCGCCGCATTCGCCAACATGACAGCCTTATCCACCACGGGCCACTCACGTCCGTTCGACGTCCGACGGGACGGGTTCGTGATGACCGAGGGCGCCGGAGCGCTCGTATTCGAGGACTGGGACCGTGCAGTCGCCCGGGGCGCACACATCTACGGCGAGCTCGCCGGTGCCGGAAGCACCGCCGACGCCCATCACATCACCGCCCCCGCCCCCGGAGGGACCGGTGCCGCGGCCTGCATGCTCCAGGCCATGGACGACGCCGGTATCCGGCCCGATCAAGTTCGCCACATCAATGCCCATGGGACTTCGACTCCGCTCAACGATCAGGCCGAGTCCGATGCCATCGGCAAGGTGTTCGGGTCCGACTCGCCTCCGGTCACCTCGACCAAGGGAGTCACCGGACACGGGCTCGGCGCCAGCGGAGCCATCGAGGCCGTGGCCGCCGTCTTAACCATCCAGAACCAGAGCATCCCCCCGACGTTCGGGTACGAGCAGCCCGACCCGGACATCCACCTCGACATCGTTTCGGGGGCGGCACGTCCGTGGGAACCAGGACCGATCCTCTCCAATTCGTTCGGGTTCGGCGGCCACAACGGCTGCCTGGTCATCTCCCCCGCCTGAGGTCTCCGTTCGACAAACTCGTGGTCCCAGAGGACAGCGCTCAGGGGTGGCGCCCGGCCCGGTCCCTCCAGCACCTACCGTGGTGGTCCCATGATCGACCCCGCAACCCCCATCGAACGCGCCTCAGGTCTTGACGACCCAGCGGACCTCGCAATCGGGGCCTTCACACCCCATGCGCCGTGGATCGTCGTCCCCGCCGACATGACCTGGCGGTTCGCCCGCAACGGTGATCCGGACATCGTCTCCCTCCGCAAGCAGGCCGCAGACCTGGCCCGCACCCTCGTACATCCGAAGCACCTCCCCTCGGTCGGTCGGGTTCTCACCGTCGCCTACCGGCTGGGTGGAGCCCTCTTGCTGTGGGGCGCACGGGAGCGCGGCACCCCTGAATCTCGTGCTGGCCTGTCCCGTCGGCTCCGGCCTGCCTTCGAGCACCTGGGCCCGACCTACATCAAGCTCGGGCAGATCATCTCGTCGGGCGAGGGAATCTTTCCCGAAGAGCTGGTCGAGGAGTTCCGACTGCTCCGTGACCGGGTCGCTCCCGAGCCGTTCGCCATCGTCCGGCGCACCGTCGAGGAAGATCTCGGCCGACCCCTGAGTGCAGTGTTCACGTCCTTCGACTCCACACCCATCGCTTCGGCTTCGATCGCCCAGGTGCACAGCGCCACCTTGCGAACCGGTGAGCGGGTCGTGGTGAAGGTCCAGCGCAGCCGGGTTGCTCCCCTGGTACGCCTCGATATCGCGGCCATGGCATGGATCGCTCCGTTCCTGGTGGGACGTATCCCGGTATCTGCACTCACCAATCCCCCCGCCTTGGTGGAGCTGTTCGCCGAGACCATCGTCGAAGAGCTCGACTTCCGTCTCGAGGCCCAGAACATGCTCGATATCGCCGAGGTCTTTGCCGGGACCGGACAACGCAAGGTAGTGGTCCCTCGCCCGCATCCCGAGCTCGTGACCCGGCGCGTCCTGGTCATGGAGCACCTCCACGGGTTTTCGTGGGGGGATGCCGAGGGAATGCGGGTGGCGGGCATCGATACCGCGGCAGTCCTCCGTGCCAGCCTGATCGCCTTCTTGGAGGGAGCCCTGATCTACGGCGTCTTCCATGGCGACCTCCACGGCGGCAACATGATGGTCCAGACCGACGGGACCGTCGCCCTTCTCGACTTCGGCATCACCGCACGGTTAGACGAAGGCAAGCGCCAAGCATTCCTACGCCTGCAGATGGGAGCGAGCACCAACGACGTGACCGTCCAGGTCGAAGCACTCCGGGACCTCGGCGCGCTGCCGGCGGACTCGGACATCGAGGCGGTCATCCGCGACCTCAACCTCGACCGGCCGCCGATCGATCCGACGACCCTGACTGCAGAAGAGATGGTGTCCGAGCTGCGCGAGGTGACCAAGGCCCTGTTGGGCTACGGCGCTCGCCTGCCCAAAGAGCTGATGCTGTTCGTCAAGAACATGCTCTTCCTCAACGGTGCCATGGCCACCATGGCTCCCGACGTCGACATCCTCGGGGAGATCATCGCCATCGTCACCTACTTCAACGAGCACCACGGGGAGCGCATCGCCAGCGAGATCGGCGTCGTCGTCTCCGACGACACGATCGACCTCGACGGGTACCGGGCGGCCATGGGCTTTACCGAGGACGACCAGGCCATCACCTTCCGGGACCTGCAGGAACGACGGGAGCTCATCGCCAAACGACTCGAGGCCCACGAGCACCCGAGGCGCAAGATCCCGTTGCTGCGGGCGATCTACCGGATCATCCGCCCCGCCCGAGACTGATCGGATCTCGTTGACACGCACCCGTCGGTCCGGGTAGACGTTTCACATGACAACCAAGACCGCCATCGTCACCGGGTGTTCGACAGGGATCGGGCGAGCCACGGCGCTCGAGCTGACAGCGAGGGGCTACGAGGTGGTGGCAACGGCCCGTCGCCTCGAGTCGATCGCCGACCTCGGCGTGGCCCGCACTCTGGTACTCGACGTCGACTCGGACGACTCGGTGACCGCAGCGTTCGACGCCGTCGGTCCGGTAGACGTACTGGTGAACAACGCCGGCTTCGGCATCGAAGGACCGGTCGAGAGCGTGCCCCTCGAGGACGTCCGGCGCGCCTTTGAAACCAACTTCTTCGGGGCCACACGGATGATCCAGGCCTTCGCCCCGGCCATGCGCCAGCGAGGTTCCGGTGCCATCGTCAACGTGACCTCCGTCGCCGGCGTCGTAGCGGGGCCCTTCGCCGGGTTCTATTCCGCCACCAAGTTCGCCCTTGAGGCCCTGTCCGAGGCGCTTCACCTCGAGATGGGTCACTTCGGCGTCAAGGTGCTCGTCATCGAACCCGGGTCCATCGCCACCGAGTTCGGGACGAACATGATCGACCAGCGGACAGCCGCCGGCCCGTATGGACCGCTCGCCACCCAGTGGGAAGGAGCCATGTCGACGCTCAGCGGCGGGGCCGAGGCACCCGGTCCGGACCTGGTGGCCAACGCCATCGCCGATGCCCTCGAAACCGACGGGCACCCCCTCCGGCTCCCTGTCGGCGTCGACGCCCAGCTGATCACCTCGACCCGGCAGGCCTCGGACTACGAGACCTTCGAAGCCTCGATGCGTCAGGTGCTCCAGCTGGAGTGGTAGCGAGAGGTCTTCTGGCCGGACGGCCGGGTTCCGCCGATCAACCTTTGTCGATGGCGGCACGCAGCGAGCCGACGAACTCGGCGGCCCCGTCGGGACCCCCGCCTTCGAGTAGGCGTCGCACCAGGGCAGATCCGACCACGACCCCGTCTGCTACCTCGCACACCGTGGCAGCCTGCTCCGGGTTCGACACCCCGATACCCACGCAGACCGGCACATCGGTGATGGCCTGGATGCGTCCGGCAACCTCACGGGCCGAGTCGGCCAGGACGGCCTGCTCACCCGTGACGCCCATGCGCCCCACGGCGTAGACGAATCCACGGGTGCGCTGACAGATCGCCTCGATGCGCTCTTCGGGGGTGGAGGGTGCCACCAACAGCACGGTGGCGACATCCTCGGCATCCGCCGCGTCCGCCCATGGGCCGACTTCTTCGAGGGGCAGGTCGGGGATGATCGCACCGGACACACCCGATTGATGCATCGACCCGGCGATCCGGGCGTGGCCAGCCCGATAGATCAAGTTGTAATACGTCATCACGACGATCGGCACACCGACGTCGACCCGGCTCAGATCTGCCAGCACTCCATCGGGCGTAGTGCCCCGACTGAGCGCCCGCAGCGACGACTCTTGGATGACCGAACCGTCGATCATGGGATCGGAAAATGGCACGCCGACTTCGATGGCGTCGGCCCCCGCTCCGGCCAGGGCTTCCAACACCAGGAGCCACTCATCGTCCAATCCGGCGGTGATGTACGGGACGAGCAGCTTATGGCCGGCATCGCGACGGGCCCGCAAGGCGGACTCGAGCGTCCCGGCTGTGTGCACGGCTGGAGAGGTGCTCATGACCGACCCCGCAAGATGTCCCGGACCTGAGCGACGTCCTTGTCGCCTCGTCCGGACAGGTTGACCAGCACGGTGGCCCCCGGTGCCAACTCGCCGGAAGCGGCGGCTGCCGCCACCCACGCGATGGCGTGGGCGGACTCCAACGCCGGCAGGATGCCCTCGGTGCGTGCGAGGAGCTGAAACGCCTCCAGCACGGCCTCGTCGCCGGCGGACACGTAGCGGGCTCGACCAAGATCGGCCAGGTGGGCGTGTTCAGGTCCGATACCCGGATAGTCGAGACCTGCCGAAATCGACTCCGCCTCGAGGATCTGACCGGCATCGTCCTGGATCAGTGCACTGCGCATCCCATGCAGAATCCCGGGGATCCCGGTGGTGACAGCCGCCCCGCCGGATGCCTCGACGGCCACCAGCTCGCTGCCCGTGGCATCGGCAAACCCAGCGAAGATGCCCGCTGCGTTCGATCCGCCCCCGGCACAGGCCACCACCACATCAGGGTCCGCACCGTCGAGCAGGATCCGGCACTGCTCGCGGGCCTCCTCGCCGATCACGCTCTGGAACTCGCGCACCATCCACGGATACGGGTGCGGTCCCATGACCGAGCCCAGGCAGTAGTGGGTGTCATCCACAGAGGCCACCCAGGCCCGCAGTGCCTCGTTGACGGCATCTTTGAGGGTGCGGCTGCCGGCAGTCACCGGTACGACGGTTGCACCTAACAGCTCCATTCGGAACACGTTGAGCTCTTGGCGCTGGGTGTCCACCTCGCCCATGTAGACGATGCACTCCATCCCGAACAGGGCAGCAGCAGTGGCGGTGGCCACCCCGTGCTGGCCCGCACCGGTCTCGGCGATCAGCTTCCGCTTGCCCATACGGCGAGCCAGCAGGCCCTGACCGATGACGTTGTTGAGCTTGTGCGAACCCGTGTGGGCCAGGTCTTCGCGCTTGAGGAACAACCGGATGCCGAGCTGCTCGGACAGCCGACCGCACTCGGTAACCGGCGTGGGCCGTCCGCCGTAGTTGCGGAGGATGCCGTCGAGCTCGGCTCGGAACGACGGGTCTGCCCACGCGTCACGAAAGGCCGCCTCGAGCTCGATGCACGCCGGAACCAGCGATTCGGGCACATAGCGTCCTCCGAACTCGCCGAAGCGGCCTGTCGGCCCCGGGTCGCCCATGAAGGCTCCGGTGGTTGTCGTATCAGTGGTCATCGTCACGTGCTCGCAGTTCTTCGATCTACTGGCGTCGGGGCCCCATCCGGGCTCATGGAATATTCGGAGCCGACCAGGTTCTGGCCGAGTTGGTTCTAGCGGAGTCGGTTCTGGTCCAGCCGGTTCACGTCGAACGTAGGCGAGCCATCGGTCACTGTTCGTCCTGCCAGTCGAACAGACCGGTCGGCCCGGGCGCCCTGGGGTCGTTCGATGATCCGGTCGACCCCAGACCGTTGGCCGAGTGCTGCTCTGCCACCCTGCGGCCGGCCTCGCGGGCAGCGCTCACGAAGTCTCGCATCTTGCCGGGGTCCTTGACCCCAGGGGACGACTCCACCCCGCTGGCCACATCGACGCCCCAAGGGTGCAGATGGGCGACGGCTCCGGCCACGTTTTCGGGGCGAAGCCCGCCGGACAACAGGAGACGGGACGGATCGGCGATCCCCTCGGCCAGGCGCCAGTCGAACAGCTCACCCGACCCCGGATTCGGACCGTCTACCAGCAGCGTGCGCGCCCCGTACGCGGTGAACCGTTCGATGTTGGGATGTCCTGCAGGAAATGCCTTGATGACCCAGTTGACCCGCTCGGCCACCCACTGGGTGTCCTCGATGGATTCAAAGCCGTGCAGCTGCACAGCACGCAGCCCGATCTGTCCGGCGATCTCCACCACCCTGCGGGGCGACTCGTCGCGGAACACCCCCACCGTGACCGTCTCATAGGGCAGACGCTTCACGATGTCAGCCACCGCTGCCGGGGCCATCTGACGCGACGAGGGGGCGAACACGAACCCGACGGCCGAAGCGCCCATGCCCACCGCCAACAGGGCGTCGGCCTCCGAGGTGACTCCGCAGATCTTGACGAACAGCTCGTCCTCATCGACGCCGTCGAGTCCATCTGCTCCGTAGGCCATCGATCCGGTCATATCGGGGCACCCAGCAGAGCATCCACCGCAGAGCGCCGATCAGCCGACCGCACCAGCGTCTCCCCTACCAGGACCGCCGAGTAGCCGACCGATGCCAGGCGTTCCACATCGACTGCATCGCGGATGCCGGACTCGGCGACAGCCACGACGCCCTCGGGCATCCGCTCCCCCATCCGAAGGGCACGGTCGCGGTCGACCTCAAAGGTCCGCAGGTCCCGCTGGTTCACGCCGATCAGATCGGCCCCGACCGCCAGGGCCCGGTCGAGTTCGGGCTCGTCGTGCACCTCGACCAATGCGGCCAGTCCGAGCTCACGGGCCAAGGTGAGGAACGTCACGAGTTCGAGGTCGTCCAGTGCAGCCACGATCAGCAGCACGGCATCGGCCCCCAGGGTTCGGGCGTCACAGACATCGAGCGCGCTGACCGTGAAGTCCTTGCGCAGCACCGGCAGCGTGCAGGCTGCCCGGGCCGCAACCAGGTCGGATCGACTGCCACCGAAGAACTCTTCGTCGGTCAGGACCGACAGGCACGAGGCCCCGCCCGCCTCGTACTCGCCGGCAACCACTGCCGGGTCGAGCGTCAGGTCGAGCTCGCCCTTGGACGGCGAGCGTCGCTTGATCTCCGAGATCACGGCCATCCCACGTGCCGCATGACCGCTGACCAGTGCCTGCACGAAGTCGCGTCGTCCGACCTCTCCTTCACGCAGGCAGAGCTCTCGGGCCTCGTCGACAACTGCGCCCGGGTCGCGGCCGTCTTGTGCCGCTGCGGCACGATGGGCGACGAGGATCGAATCGAGGTAGGCCGGCATCCTGGTGCAGCCTACCGGCGCCCCGTCCTCGATCGGTGGTGGGTCGAGTCGAACATGGCCGACGTCGAACGACAGGCGTCAGAGAGCGGGAACGCTGGTCGAACGGGATCGGTCGCTGCTAGCCACCCACGAGCCTCCCTTCCTAATGGGTCCACTTCCCTTGCTGTTCCCCACTTGGGCGAACCGGAACGACTAGGAAGTCAGGACCTGACTATCGAACCCTTCTGACCATCGACAACAGGAGACACTCATGAGCAGCTCCAGAACCGCGAGGGTGATCGTCATCACCGGGGCATCGGCCGGCATCGGCCTCGCTACCGCAGACCGGCTCCACACCGCCGGATGGACGGTCATCGGTGCCAGCCGACGGGGTACGTCGCCAGGCACGTGGGAGCCGCTGGTCATGGACGTCGACGACGACGCGTCGGTCACCGACGGCATGGCCGGGGTGCTGGCCGCCCACGGCAGGCTCGACGCCGTCGTCGCCTGCGCTGGCTGGGGGCTTGCCGGGTCGGTGGAGCAGACGCCTATCACCGACGCCAAAGAACAGGTGGAGACGAACTTCTGGGGCGCGGTGCGGGTCGTCCAGGCAGCACTGCCGACCTTTAGGGAGCAAGGGGCGGGCCGGGTCGTGCTGGTGAGCTCCATCGGCGGAATCCTCGGCATTCCATTCCAGGCCTTCTACAGCGCGTCGAAGTTCGCCATGGAGGGCTACGGCGAGGCGCTGGCCTACGAGGTCGCTCCGTTCGGGGTCCAGGTGACCCTGGTCGAGCCGGGCAACGTCCGAACTGACTTCACCTCGAGTCGGCGGGACGTCGCCGTTGGCGCCGGACCCGATGCCTACCGGGACGCTCGCGCCAGGGCCGTCCAGAAGATGGAGGCTGACGAGCAGTCTGGAGTGCCGGCGGACGATGTGGCCCGAACCATCGCCAAGGTCCTCGAGGCCCGCCGTCCGCCCCGCCGGGCATCAGTCGGGAAGATGGGAGAACGAGTGGGGATCATCGGGAAGCGCCTGCTTCCCTTCCGCCTGTACGAGGCGTCAGCCAAGGGAAGCCTAGGCGTCTGATTCCCTCCACTGGACCCTTCGACTTGGTTCATCCTCCCTGGTCAGGGAAACCCTCATCCTGAAGTTGAGGGTCATGTTCCATGGCGATCTGAAGGTGGTGGTGCAGTCAGGATTGGATGGTGCCAAGTCGGACCATGCCCATGGGCTCAGCGGGCGACACCCTCCCAGTAGGTGCCGTCCAGCATGGCCGACAAGGTGGCCCGGTGGATGATCAGGTCGTCGATATCGGCCGGACGTTCGGCCTCGCCGAAGAAGATCGATCGCTCGGTCACCCGGCGCATGATGACCCCGTGACGCATGGCGGCATAGGCGATGTGCCAGGTGAGGTCACCGACCGGGTGGCCGGCGTAGCCCGCATAGGCCGCCGCCACGTCGACCGGCCGGAACATGTCGGGCAGACCTGGGGCTCCCAGTTGCACGGCTAGGTCCTGGAAGAACAGGTGGAGGTAGCACATCCACCCGAGATCGACCTCGGGGGGAGCCACGGCCGCCATCTCCCAGTCGAGGACGGCCACCACTTCGTTGTCCCGGAACATCATGTTGCCGATCCGGCCG